>CAZVLI010000099.1:0-9110 GCA_964627965.1 uncultured Rhodospirillales bacterium | reverse complement strand
TCTCGGTACCGTCGCGCGTGCCGACCGAGCAGTCCGCCAGCTTGCCCGGCAGCCGTAGCTTGCGCGTTGCGGTCTTGCGCTGGGTTTCCTTCTCCTGGCGGCGTCGCAGCCGGTCCTCGGCGCGCTCGATGATCGCGTCCAGCAGCCGACTGGCGTTCGCCGGATCGCCGCTGAGCCAGTGGTCGAAGTGGTCGCGCACGGCGGTCTCGACCAGGCGCGCCGCCGACGACGTGGTCAGCCGCTCCTTGGTCTGACCGGAGAACTGCGGGTCGGTGATGAACACGGACAGCAGAGCCTCGGCGCCGCCGACCACGTCCTCGCCGGTGATCGACCCGGCCTTGCGGTTGCCGGTGAGCTCCGCGTAGGCCTTCAGCCCGCGCGCCAGGGCGCCGCGCAGGCCGGTGTCGTGCGTGCCGCCCTCGGGTGTCGGGATGGTGTTGCAGTAGCTGTGCATGGCGCCGTCGCCGTCGAGCGGCCAGTGGATCGCCCAATGCACCTCGCCGGACTTGTCCGGGAAGGTGGCGTGGCCGGAAAACGGCACCGGCGTGAGCGTCTGGCGTTCGCCCAGCCCGTGGCGCAGGAAATCGACCAGCCCGTCCGGGAAGTGCAGCACCGCCTCGGCCGGCGTGTCGTCGCCGATCAGCGACGGATCGCACTTCCAGCGGATCTCGACGCCGCCGAACAGGTACGCCTTGGAGCGCGCCATCTTATAGAGCCGCGCCGCCTTGAAGGCGCAGTTCTTGCCGAAGATCTCCGGGTCCGGGAGCATCTCCACGCGGGTGCCGCGCCGGTTGTTGGCGGCGCCGACCTTCGTCAGCTTCGATGTCGGCTTGCCGCGCGAATAGGTTTGCCGCCACAACTCGCGGTCGCGCGCCACCTCGACGGTCAGTTCCTCGGCCAGCGCGTTCACCACCGACACGCCGACGCCGTGCAGGCCGCCGGCTGTCTTGTAGGCCTGGCCGGAGAACTTGCCGCCCGAGTGCAGCGTGGTGAGGATGACCTCCAGCGCCGACTTGCCCTTCACCTTGGGATGCGGATCGACCGGGATGCCGCGGCCGTTGTCCGACACCGCCAGCTTGCCGTCGGCCGACAGCGTCACCTCGATGCGGTTGGCGTGGCCGGCGACGGCCTCGTCCATGGCGTTGTCGAGCACCTCCGCGGCGAGGTGGTGCAGGGCGCGCTCGTCGGTGCCGCCGATATACATGCCCGGCCGCCGGCGTACCGGCTCCAGGCCCTCCAGGACCTCGATGTCCTTGGCGGAATAGTTGGCGCTTGAGGCCTTCGGGTTGTCGAACAGATCGTTCATGTCGGGCGGTATACTGCGTGCGTGGTGTTGCGACTAGTCTACGTTGTCGTCACCAGATGTAGTAGGGAGCGCGGCGAAATGACAACAGATGAAGGGCCAGGCGATCGCCAGCCGGTGGTCCAGACCGTCACCATGCCGGCCGATTCCAACGGCAACGGTGACATCTTCGGCGGCTGGGTGCTGAGCCAGATGGACATCGCCGGCGGTGTCGCGGCCGGGCGCGTCTGCAAGGGCCGCTGCGCCACGGTGGCGATCGACTCGATGACCTTCCACCGGCCGATCTCGGTCGGTGATCTGGTCAGCGTCTACTGCGACGTCGCCCGCGTTGGGAACACCTCCGTCACGGTCCATATCGACACCTACGTCACCCGGCGCGGCGAATCGCGTCCGATCAAGGTCACCGAGGGCAACTTCGTCTTCGTCGCCATCGACGACGACGGCAAGCCACGGCCAATTCCGAAGTAGCGAGGACAAGCGATGCGACATCTTCTTCTCGCGGTGTGCCTGGGCGCCATCGTGTGGCCGGCCATTGCCGAGCAACCCTACGCCGGCCTGCAGCACCGCGACGTGAAGGCGCTGTCTGCGGCGCAGATCGACGACCTGCGCGCCGGTCGCGGCATGGGCATGGCGCTGCCGGCCGAACTGAACGGCTATCCCGGCCCGGTCCACGTATTGGAACTGGCCGATGACCTGCATCTGTCGCCGACGCAGCGCGATGCCATGACGGCGCTTTACGAAGCGATGAAGGGCGAGGCGGTACCGCTGGGCGAGCGGCTGATCGCGGAGGAAGCGGCGCTGGACCGCCTGTTCGCCGGGAAGAGCGCGACGGCCGAGACCGTCGAGGCCGCCACCGCCGCCATCGGCCGCACCCAGGGCGCGTTGCGCGCGGCGCACCTGCGCTACCACCTGGCGACGCTCGACGTCCTGCGCCCGCATCAGGTTGCGCGCTATGCCGAGTTGCGCGGCTACGCGGACGGGCAGGCGGGCCATCACCACAAGCACTGATCCCTGCAAGACGAGAACCGGCTAGGAGCCGGGGGCCACGTCGACTTGGGGCAGAGCTTCTCGACATGGCCCCCGGGTCGGCCTGCCGCAGGGTGTCCGGGGTGGCCCCACGGCGGCGAAACTGAAGCCCGGCACTGACTTGGTCCGGCTGCCGGGGCGGGCTCGGGGGCGTCGCCGCAACGCCGACCGCGGGCCGGGCTTGGTGTTAATGTTCCCTAAATGTTCTTTTGCGTCAAGCGCGAAGTGCGCATGGGGCTATTCAGTGCCGGCCATCACCTTGACGTGCGGTCGGCCGCAGCGCTGGCAGGCACGGAAGTACACGCCGACGATCTCGTAGGGCTCGCCATAAAGACGCTCGTGTCGGTCGGAGTGGTAGCGCTCCTTGAGAACCTTGAGACGTTCCCAGCGGCCCCACTGGTGGCGCAACGGCAAGCACCGCTTCGCGCTGCGCGCGGGATTCTTGTTCATTCTTGGCCCGCATACGCCCGTAGGCGCATGTCCCATCGTTGACACCGTCATGTCGCAATGGTCGCAGGGAGAGATAAAAAATCAACTACAAGTTGCGATCACGGCAGCACCGGCCGGGCGGCGAAACCGGAGTGACCGACCGAGCGCGACGCGCTATGTCTTCGCGGCGCCCGAGAGGAGACACACGCAATGGCATTCGAAACCTGGCTGGCCTTCGTCGCGGCGGCGACCGCGCTGCTGCTGATCCCCGGACCGACGGTGCTGCTGGTGATCACCTATGCGCTGAGCGAGGGACGCCGGTCGGCGCTCTATACGGTAGTCGGCGTGACGCTCGGCGATTTCGTGGCGATGACGCTGTCGCTGGCCGGCCTGGGCGCACTGCTCGCGACGTCGGCGATGGCGTTCACGGCGCTGAAGTGGATCGGCGCGGCCTACCTGATCTACCTGGGCATCCGGCTGTGGCGAGCGCCGGCGACGCTGGACGGCGACATCGAACAGACCACCGGCGCGCCGGCCAGGGTGATGGCGTGGCACGCCTTCGTGGTCACCGCGCTGAACCCGAAGTCGATCGTGTTCTTCGTCGCGTTCCTGCCGCAGTTCATGACCACGGCCGCGCCGCTGCTGCCGCAGATGGCGATCCTGGAGGCGACCTTCCTGGCGCTGGCGGCGGCGAACGCGCTGGCTTACGCGTTGGTCGCCAGCGGCGCGCGCAAGACGATCCGGCGGCCCTCGGTGCTGCGCTGGATGCACCGTACCGGCGGTACCGCCCTGATCGCCGCGGGCGTGCTCACCCTGGCCTGGCGCCGGTCGAGTTAGATCGCGCCGTCGCTGCGAAGCTTTGCGATGTCGGCATCGCCCATGTCGAGCAACTCGCGCAGCACCTCGTCGGTGTGCTGACCCAGCACCGGCGGCGCCATGCGGTTCTCGGTCGGCGTGCCGGACAACTTCATCGGGCTGTTGATCAGCGGCAGCTTGGCCGTGCCGGTGGCGGCATGGTCCATCTCGATGCGCATGCCGCGCGCCTGCACGTGCGGGTCGCCGAACGCCTGCGCCAGGTTGTTGATCGGCCCGCAGCTCACCGATTGCTTCTCCAGCTCGGTGACCCAGAAGTCGGTTGGCTTGGCCGCGACCACTTCGGAGAGAATGCCGACCAGTTCGTCGCGCCGCGCCAGCCGCTTGGCGTTGCTGTCGAAACGCTCGTCGGTTGCCAGCTCCGGCACCCCGGCGACGTCGCAGAAGCGCTTGTACTGCGCGTCGTTGCCGACGGCGAGGATGATCGAGCCGTCCGACGTCTTGAACACCTGGTAGGGCACGATGTTCGGGTGCTGGTTGCCGAGCCGCTTCGGCAGCTCGCCGGTGGTGAGATAGTTCATGCCCTGGATGGTGGAGAAGGCGACCATCACGTCGAGCATGCCGATGTCGATGTGCTGGCCCTCGCCGGTCAGCGCCTGGTGGCGCAGCGCGGCGTTGATGGCGACGGCGGCATACATGCCCGACATCAGATCGGCCACTGGCACCGCCACCTTCATCGGTTCGCCGTCCGGCTCGCCGGTCAGGCTCATCAGGCCGCTCATGCCCTGGATCAGCACGTCGTAGCCCGGCCGCTTGGCGTAGGGACCGGTGTGGCCGAAGCCGGTGATCGAGCAGTAGATCAGGCCCGGGAACTCGTCCTTCAGGTCGTCGTAGGACAGGCCGTACTTGGCCAGACCGCCGGTCTTGAAGTTCTCCACCAGCACGTGGCTCTTGGCGATCAGCTTGCGGGCCAGCGCCTGGCCTTCCGGGTTGGCGATGTCCAGTGTGACCGAGCGCTTGTTGCGGTTAGCGGCGCAGAAGTAGGCCGCCTCCGACGTGTCGTTGCCGTCGCCGTCCTTGATCCAGGGCGGGCCGAAGCTGCGGGTGTCGTCGCCGCCCTCGGCGCGCTCCAGCTTGATCACGTCGGCGCCGAGATCGGCCAGCATCTGGGTGCAGGTCGGGCCGGCCAGCACGCGGGTGAGGTCGAAAACGCGAATTCCATGCAACGGACCGGGCAACGGGGCCTCCTTCAACGGCGTCGGTTTCGTTGCGTCGGTCTACAAGGGCGCGCGCCGCTTGGCCAGCGCTTGTTGCGTGCGCGTCAGGCGGCGATCACCTGCGCGATCAGGCCGGCGACGCGCTCGCCGAAGCCGCGATCCGGGTGCAGCACGACGACGCGCTCGGGCAGGGCGAGCAGCGCCGGATGGTCGTCCTCGAAACTGGTGAGCACCGCGACGGGTAGCTGGGCCGTCGCGCTCATCGCACCCAGCGCCCGGGCAAGGTCGATCCCGTCGATGCCGTTCAACACCGCCGACGTGATCAGCAGGTCGGGACGGGCTCGCACCGCCAGCTCCATCGCTTCCGGTGCCGAGCCGGCGGTGGTGACGCGACAGCCGAGACGGCCCAGGTCCTTCAAGGCGAACCGCGCGGTGGCTCGCGACGGGCAAACGAGGAGCACTTCGATCGGCACCGCGCTCTCGGCCTCGGCCCGCACCGGCAGCGACCGGATCAGCGCCGCGGCATCGGCCTCGTCGGGGTCGTGCCCGACCTGCAGGATGTCCTGCATCAGCCGCAGGAAGACGTCGATGTCGTGCCGGTTGTCGTCGTCCAGCAGCTTGATCTGGGCCGCGTAGTCCTCCAGGCGATGCGCCAGCAGGCCGACCATCGGGAAGCCGAAGGTGCCGGCCATGCCCTTGATGTTGTGGGTTTCGCGCCGCAGCACCGTGATCGTGTCGTCCGACGCCTCGAACACGGCCCGCTCGATCACGTCCAGTCGATCCCGCGCATCGGTCAGGAACTCGCCGCGCAGGTTGTTCAGAACATCATCAAAGTCGTTGTGGACCGTCACGTTTCCCACCGTTGCGTACTCGACAAAGCTCTAGCTCGTGCTGGTTAACCTGTCGTGAAGCGGCGCGTTCGGTAGCGTCACCGTGATGTCATCGCTGGCGGTGTAACTCTCGTTGACCACGGCGTTTGGACGGAGCGGAGCCATTCTTGAACTGCAGGACGTGAGCAAGCGCTTCGGCGCGACGCTGGCCGTCGATGGCGTCGACCTCGCCGTGCCGCACGGCCAGATGGTCGGGGTGATCGGCCGCTCGGGCGCCGGCAAGTCGACCTTGCTGCGTCTGCTGAACCGGCTGATCGCCCCGACCGGCGGCGCGATCCGCTTCGACGACGTCGACGTCACCGCGCTGAAGGGGCGCGACCTAAGGCGCTGGCGTGCCGAATGCGGCATGATCTTCCAGCAGTTCAACCTTGTGAACCGCCTCGACGTCATCACGAATGTGTTGATCGGGCGCATCGGCTACCGGCCCGTGCTGCCGACGATGATCAAGCGCTTCACCGCCGACGAGCGGGCGCAGGCGGTGCGCGCCCTGGAGCGCCTCGACATGCTGGCCCAGGCGCTGCAGCGCGCCGACACGCTCTCCGGCGGTCAGCAGCAGCGCGTCGCCATCGCCCGCGTGCTGGTGCAGAACCCGCGCATCCTGCTCGCCGACGAGCCGATCGCCTCGCTCGATCCGCGCAACGCCACGCGCGTGATGGAGGCGCTGCGCAAGATCAACCAGGAGGACGGCATCACCGTCCTCACCAACCTGCACCACGTCGACGTCGCCAGGGACTACTGCGACCGTATCGTCGGCATGGCCGCCGGCCGCATCGTCTTCGACGGCGCGGCCGCCGATCTCACGCCGGCCATCGTGCGCGAGATCTACGGCCAGGAGGCGGCGGCGGAGGAACTGCAGGCGATGGCCGACGCGGCGCGGCCCGCGACGCCGCAGACCCCGGAACTGGCGCTCGCCGGCGCCGACTGATTTCGAGTTTCGCGCCCCGAGGGGGCCACAGGGAGGACGAAACATGACCACCACTCGTCGTACGTTCGCGGCCGCCGCGCTCTCGGCGCTGGCTGTCGGTGCGCTGTCGACCGGCGCCGTTGCCGAGGACTGGCGCAAACAGCACCCGACGCTGACGCTGGGTGTCATCACGGCGGAGAACGAGGCCGACCGCGTCACCCGCTACAAGCCGGTCCAGGCCTACTTCGAGAATGAACTCGGCGTGAAGATCGAGTGGCGTTCGGCCACCGACTATGCCGGCATCATCGAGGGCGTGAAGGCCGGCAAGGTCGACATCGCCCGCTTCGGTCCGGCCTCATACTCCAAGGCCTGGATCGTCACCAACGGCGAAGTCGAGCCGCTGGTCGGCGACCTGCGCGGCGGTCGCTTCGGCTACTTCTCCGTCGTGGTGGTAAAGAACGACAGCGACTACCAGAAGCTCGACGACCTGAAGGGCAAGAAGTTCGCCTTCGCCGACCCGAACTCCACCTCCGGTCACCAGGCGCCGCGCTACTTCATGACCGAGGCCGGCTATGACGTCGACAGCTTCTTCGGTGAGACCGCGTTCTCCGGCAGCCACGAGAACTCGGTGATCGCGCTGCTGAACGGCACCTTCGATGGCGCCGCGACCTGGTACAACGACGAGACCTGGTCGAACTTCAAGCGCATGGTGCAGAAGGGCATGATCGAGGACGGTCAGGTCCGCGTGATCTGGAAGTCGCCGCGCCTGCCGTCGAGCCCGTGGGCGATGTCCACCAAGCTGCCGGAGCAGATGCGCAAGGACGTCAAGGCCGTGCTGATGGCGATGCAGGAGAAGGATCCGGCCGCTTGGGAGGCACTGACCAGCGGCAAGGCGTCCGGCTTCCGGGAGGTCACGCACGAGGACTACGAAGCCATCGTGCGCATGATCAAGTTCAACCTGCGCAACCGCAAGGCGTCGTAGGTCTATTGAGTTAGAGGGCCGCTGCCGGCCATACGGCGGCGGCCCGACGTCTTCATGTCCCAGAACGATTTCGCCGACCCCGCCGTTACCGCCTTCGAGCGCGCGCGGGCCGAGCTGGCCGCCGGCAAGCGGCGCCAGACCTGGCTCTTCGCCGCGCTGTTCGCCGCGGCGCTGGCTTTCTCCGTCTATGTCGGCGAGGTGCGCCCCGACCAGTTCCTGGAAGGGTTGCCGGGCCTGTTCAACTACGTCTCAGACACTGTCCCGATGGTGCGGCGCGAGTCGATCTTCCCCGATCTGGCGGAGTGGTACTGGGGCCTCGGCAACTGGCTGCTGCTGCTGCTCGACACGCTGGTGATCGCCTTCCTTGGCACCTTGATCGGCGTAGTCGGCGCACTGGTCCTGTGCTTCCCGGCCTCGCGCAACCTGGTCCAGAGCAGCTGGGTGTACTTCGTCGCCCGCCGCCTGACCGAGATCGCCCGCGCCGTGCCGGAGCTCGTCTACGCGCTGATCTTCGTCTACGCCTTCGGGCTCGGCGCGCTGCCCGGCGTGCTCGCCATCGCGGTGCACACCGCCGGCGCGCTCGGCAAGCTGTTCGCGGAAGTGAACGAGAATGTCGACATGAAGCCGGTCGACGGCGTGCTGGCCGCCGGCGGCGGTTGGCTGCACAAGATCCGCTACGCCGTGATCCCGCAGGTGCTGCCGAACCAGCTCAGCTACACGCTGCTGCGCTTCGAGATCAACGTGCGCTCCGCCGCCGTGATCGGCATCGTCGGCGCCGGCGGCATCGGCCAGGAGCTGATGTTCGTGGTGCGCCAGTTCGTCTACACCGACATCTCCGCCATCGTGCTGATGATCATCCTCACTGTGTCGCTCATCGACATCGCCTGCGAGTGGCTGCGTCACGGCGTCATCGCCGGCGAGGCGGCGGCGTGAGCACCGAACTCGACGCCGCCCGCCGCCTCGCGCCCGCGGTGTTCGAGCGGCCGCTGGCGCAGCGAGTCAGGCTCGCGCTGGCTTGGGCGGCGTTCGCGGCGCTGACCGTCGGCTGCTTTTACCGCGCCGGGTTCTTCGACCTGGACCGGCTGGTGCTGGGCATGACCAAGCTCGGCTTCCTGGTCGGTTTCATGTTCCCGCCGGCCGCTAACGGCTGGTTCAGCGAGTTCTTCGTCGGCATCTGCGAGACTCTGGGCATGGCCTTCATCGGCACGTTGCTGGCGGCGCTGGTCTCGCTGCCGCTGGGTTTCCTCGGCGCGCGCAACGTGATGCCGGGCTGGCTCGCGCACTTCCTGCTGCGCCGCGGCTTTGACGGCCTGCGCGGCATCGATCAGCTGATCTGGGCGCTGATCTTCGTCAACGTCGTCGGCCTGGGGCCGTTCGCCGGCATCATGGCGATCTTCATGAGCGACACCGGCACGTTGTCGAAACTGTTCGCCGAGGCGATCGAGAATATCGACCGCCGCGAGGTCGACGGCGTGAAGGCGGCGGGCGGCGGCCGGCTCGCGGTGATGCGCTTCGGCATCTGGCCGCAAGTCGCGCCGGTGATGCT
>CAZVLI010000098.1:0-9115 GCA_964627965.1 uncultured Rhodospirillales bacterium | reverse complement strand
CCTGGTGAAGGGCGACCTGAACGGCATTGTACGGGCTCGGCGCCTCGCGCACGCGACGATGCGCAACATCAAGCAGAACCTCTTCTTCGCGCTGATCTACAACGCCGCCGGCGTGCCGATCGCGGCCGGGGTCCTGTACCCGTTCTTGGGCATATTGATCTCGCCGATCTTTGCGGCCGCCGCGATGAGCCTGTCGTCCGTATCGGTGGTCGGCAATGCACTTCGGCTGCGCACGGTGAAGATATGAGGCAGAGCGAAATGAGCAGACTAATCAGCGCCCCAATCGTAGCGGCAGTCGCTTCTGCATTGCCGACACTGGCATGGGCCGATGCTGACGATCGTTGGTATGGCCACGGGATGATGCCGGGCGCGGGCGGCTGGATCATGGGCCCGCTGATGATCCTCATCCTACTCGCGTTATTCGTCGCCGCGATCGTCATCGCCCTACGGCTTGCCGGCATCTCCGGAGCGAGTAGACCGACCGAACGATCTGCAATGGACATTCTCGAAGAACGCTACGCGCGCGGCGAAATCGACAAAGCTGAATTCGAGGAACGTCGGCGAACACTCGGTGAAGGGACGCCGAAACGCTCAGTTTGATCAGGAGGGCTACATCATGCAGGCCAAGGACATCATGACCACCAGCGTGCTCACGGTCGAGCCAGAAACGCCGATTGGCGACGTCGCCGCGATGCTCATGCGGCGGCGTATCAGCGGCGCACCGGTCGTCGATGGCGACGGCAAGGTTGTGGGCATCGTTAGCGAGGGCGATCTTATCCGCCGGGCCGGAGCGGAAGCCGAGCGGCATCCGTCGTGGTGGCTGACGTTGCTCAGCGCGCCGGAGGACCGAGCGCTCGCCTACGTGAAGTCGCATGGCGGTACGGCCGGCGACGTGATGACACGCGACGTCGTCACGGTGACGGAGACCACCTCGCTGGAGGAGATCGCCAGTACGCTTTCGAAGCACGACATCAAGCGCGTGCCGGTGCTGCACGACGGCAAGCTGGCCGGGGTCGTCAGCCGTGCCGACCTCATGCGAGGCCTAGCCGCGCGCCTGGTGTCGCTCGAGACGACGGCGGACGACGAAACGATCAAGAAGGCGATCGTGACCGAACTCGCGGACGCCGTGCAGCAACCCGAGACGGTGAGCATCGTCGTGTCGGGCGGTGTCGTCCATATGTGGGGCGCGGTGCAGTCCGACAGCGAAGTACGGGCGGCAGAGGTCGCGGCGCGGAATGCGCCTGGCGTCAAGGAAGTGCGGTCCGAGATCCAGGTCTGGAGACCGAGCGTCCGGGCCGCGATGTGGGCGGAGTGATGGAAATGGCAGCGACTGTCACACATCCGTCTGGACGACCGCTCCATACGCCTACGCGCCGGGACTTCATCCATGTGGCCGCTGGCGGAGTGGCGGCCGTCGGCGTGGGTGCGCTTGCCTGGCCCATCATCGACAGTATGAATCCCTCCGCCGACGTACTTGCCTTGTCGGTGAGCGAAATCGACCTGGGGCCCGTCCAGCCAGGGCAACGGATCACCGTTATGTGGCGAGGTCGGCCGGTGTTCATCGTTCGACGAACAACTGAGGCGATTGCGCGAGCGGAAGCCGACGACGGATCACCTAGCTTGATTGATCCGGCGACCGATGCGTCGCGTGTTCAGGACGTGGAGTGGCTGATCGTAGTCGGTGTCTGTACCCACCTCGGCTGCGTGCCGCTCGGTCAAAAACCCGCAGACCCGAACGGCCCGTACGGCGGATGGTTTTGCCCTTGTCACGGGTCAGTTTACGACACCTCCGGACGTGTTCGTCGCGGTCCAGCACCGCGTAATCTTGACGTTCCACCCTATGCATTTGTCGAGGGTAAGCGGGTACGCATCGGGTGATGCCGTTGCGGTCGGCGCACAGTAACGCCGCCGTCTGTGCAACGTAGGCACGGAGATCAGGAGCAGCACATGTCTAACGATCAACACGAGCGACGAACCCCCGAGACGCGATTCTGGCGCTCGCCGGTAGGCTACGTTCTGATGTGTTTCCTAGCGGTTACTGGCATCCTCTTGGCCTTCGAGCACCGCGCACACATCCTCTCCGGCGACGGCTTTCTGGTCGCCTTGTTGGTTGCCTGCGTTGTCATGCATCTGTTCATGCATGGTGGTCATGGCGGCCATTCGGACAAGTAGGGCTGGAGGGATACCGTGAACGACACGCCCTCAGCCTACGGCCTTTGGTCGCTGGTCATCGTCAACTCGGCGATCTTCATCCTGTTCGCCTTCAGCTTCTTCAAGCCGAGCACCAAGCGGGACTGGCGCTCCTTCGGCGCCTTCAGTGGGTTCCTCATCGCCCTGTTCACCGAGATGTACGGGTTTCCGCTGACGATCTATCTACTCTCGGGATGGCTGCAGAGCCGGTTCCCCGGCGTCGACTGGCTCACCCACGACGCCGGGCACCTTCTTGAGATGATGTTCGGGTGGGAAGCGAATCCGCACTTCGGACCCTTCCATGTATTGAGCATTGTCTTCATCGGAGGTGGGTTCCTTCTGATTTCCGCTGGATGGCGTGTGTTGCACGCGGCACAAAAGACACAGCAGATGGCGGTGGATGGCCCATATCGCTACGTCCGGCATCCGCAATACGCTGGCTTCATAGCAATCATGTTCGGTTTTCTCCTTCAATGGCCGACGTTGCTGACACTCGCTATGTTCCCTGTTTTGGTCTGGATGTACTATCGGCTGGCATTGCATGAAGAAGCGGAAAGCATCGAAGCATTCGGTGATTCTTATCGCGACTACATGGCGCGGTTCCCTCGTTTCTTGCCAAGACTCACCGATTTACGTCGTGTCATGGGCCAGAGTTGAGCTGACCGCGTGATGGTTTTCGGTCAAGCACTAAAGGTAGCCAACGCAGCTAGATTAGAACTACGAAGCGCGGAAATCCGCGCTGAGCGCCTATCGTCGGCTGTGAGGGTATTGGTGCTACTGACGCTGGTTGGCGTCTTCACCAATGTCGACATCGACCATCATCACGAAACCCACGCTGCAATCTCGCTGTCTGTCTATGGCGTCGTGACGATCGCTGCGCTTTTCGTAGCGTGGAGGCAATTCTACCACCCTTCGCTCTCGTACCTTTGGGTGACGATCGACGTCGCACTAGTGGCCACACACCTTCTCCTGCTAGTGCAAGTCCTAGAGCTCCCGCATGCGATGGCATATTCGATACCGGCAAGCGGTCTCCTGTACTTCGTGCTTGTGCATACTGCCTTGCGGTTTCGCGCTGGACTCGCCCTATATGCGGCCGCTTTGTTTGTTGCGTTGCTAGAGGGTGGACGACTATTTCTTGGGTCGTCAGGTGAGATCGCTTCGACACTATGGCAGCGGACGCACGACGAGCCGTTCCTAGCACAGCATGTACTGCCGCTCTCCATACTCAGCCTAACAGCCTTCGTGCTCTGGGCGCTTGGCCGCGAAACTCGTCGCATGCTGACTCGAGCGATCGATCAGGCCTCCCGTGTCGCCAATCTGTCCCGCTTTTTCTCACCTGCCGTCGCCGACCGCGTGGCCGCAGCAGCAAGTCAGGATGGTGGGCATGGCGAGCGACTTGCTGTCGCGATCCTCTTTGTCGATATGCGCGGATTCAGCCGGATCGCGCAGGAACTCTCAACCGAGCAGCTCGTGGATCTCCTGGTTGAGTTCCGCGAGGCCGTTACCGCCCCGGTCTTCGAACTTGGCGGCACTGTCGATAAGTTCGTTGGCGACGGCGCGCTCATCGTTTTCGGCTCACCCGACCCACAGCCGGATGCCGCAGCGCGTGCCATCAAGTGCGGTCACCGAATTCTTGAGGCCATTGCCGATTGGAGCCATCGTCGATCAACGCTGGGTTTAACTCCGATAAGAGCGGGAATTGGTGGCCACTACGGAGAGGTTTTTGCCGGCGTTGTAGGTAGCGGTGCACAGTCCGAGTTTACAGTCATTGGTGATGCAGTAAATGTGGCGGAGCGGATCGAGCGGGTCACCCGCCTGCAAGATGTTGACTTCGTTGCCTCCGATGCCTTGCTTAGCGCGGCGGGCAGTGAGGTCAAACCGGCGGATTGGAAGCTGCTTGAAACGGGGACGCTCCCCGATCATGGCGCGAGCATGAAGCTCTTCTCAGCTTGGCTCGGTGAGCATCGTCAGCAACCGGCAGCAGCAACATGACCATGGTGGCAGCAGTCATTCTTTCCATGGTGCTGTCCGCGACCGTGACGTGGCTTTACTTCAAGGCAATGCGGCAACTACAGCGGCGATATCTACATGCTACAAGGATCGGAGAATTAGTATGGGTAGTAGCAGTGAACGCCATCATAGTGATTCACTTGTTTTGCGGTTTCGTCTACGCGGCAGGATTTTGGATTGGCAGTGAGATTCTAATGATCGGATCATTCTCGCACGTACCTAGTATGCTTGCGATGGACTATTTCTATTTTGCAATCGTGACCATGACGACATTGGGCATAGGTGATATTTTTCCGACAGATCATTTGAGATTTGTTACTGGTGTCGCGGCGCTAAACGGTTTCCTGTTGATTGGTTCTTCTGCGGCTGCCGTCTTCAACCTTTCCCGACGGGAGCTTTCGTTCTTCCGCCGAGCTCCCGAGAAACTTGCAGATCGTGAATACGGTAGGTGAATTAAAGAATGAAACATCAGTACAAGAAGGGGTCGATTTCTCTGACGAGCGCCGTCGCCATGGGCACAGGCGTCATGATCGGCGCCGGTATTTTCGCTCTCACAGGTCAAGTCGCCGAGTTTGCTGGACCGTTGTTCCCGCTTGCGTTTCTTCTGGCTGCAGTCATCAGCGGGTTCAGCGCCTACAGCTATGTGAAGATGTCGAACGCCTATCCGTCAGCGGGTGGCATCGCGATGTTCCTGCAGAAGGCCTATGGTCGAAGCACGATGACCGGCGCATGTGCCCTGCTGATGGCGTTTTCTATGGTGATCAACGAGAGCTTGGTCGCTCGCACTTTTGGGACCTACACGCTTCAGTTATTCGGGGTATCCGATACTAGCATTCTTGTTCCGGTTCTTGCTGTCGCGCTGATCGTCTGTGCGTTTTCGATCAACGTCGCGGGCAATCGAGCGGTTGGCGCGATCTCCGAGGTGGCGGCGCTGGCGAAGATTGGAGGCATCGCCGCGTTTGCCATTGCCGCGTTGTGGGCATCGGGTCTTGTTTTTGGCTTTTCTGAAGAACCAGGGGAGACCGAGACGACAGCCCTCGGATTCATCGCCGGAACAGCGCTGGCTATCCTTGCCTACAAGGGGTTCACCACAATCACCAACAGCGGCGCGGAACTGAAGACGCCGGAGAAGAATGTCGGCCGTGCGATCATCATATCCTTGGTGATCTGCCTTATCGTCTATCTGCTGGTCGCTATCGCGGTTGGAAGCAATCTTTCGATCTCGGAAATCGTCGCAGCGAAGAACTACTCTCTGGCGGAGGCGGCGCGTCCATCGCTGGGCCGCTACGGCACCTGGTTCACGATCGCCATTGCCATCGTCGCGACGGCGTCGGGCGTGATCGCTAGCGTTTTCGCGGTCTCGCGTATGCTCGCCATGCTCACCGACATGACAATCATTCCGCACAGTCACTTCGGAATGCCTGGCACCATCCAGCGGCACACACTGGTCTACACCGTGGTCATGGCGTCGATTCTGGCGGCCTTCTTCGACCTGGGCAGAATCGCGTCGCTGGGCGCGATCTTCTACCTCGTGATGGATATCGCCGTGCACTGGGGCGTCTTGCGCTTCCTGCGCCGCGAAGTTGGCGCCAGTGTCGGTGTGCTCATCACAGCTATTGTCCTGGACGTCGTGGCGCTTGGTGGGTTCATCGTGATCAAAGGATCAGTTGATCCCCTGATCATTGTGATTGGCATCGTCGGCATTGCGGCGGTGTTTGGGTTCGAGCGGTGGTATCTCGCCGTACGTCGACCGGCACCAAGCATGTCTTGAGGAAAGCAGCGATGCAGTTGATGCGGTGGCGACACGTGCGGCCATGTGAGCACGGAGGACCAGGCAAGTGGAGGTAACCTTCCTTGGCGGCGTCGGCACGGTCACAGGCTCGAAGTACCTGGTGGATACCGGTGAGCGACACATCCTGGTCGATTGCGGCCTGTTCCAGGGGTTCAAGAACCTGCGTCTGCGCAACTGGTCGCCGCTGCCGATCCTGCCCGTCGACATCGACGACGTGGTGCTGACGCATGCGCACCTCGACCATTCCGGCTACCTGCCGATCCTGGTGCGCGACGGCTACGAGGGGCGCGTGCATTGCTCAGAGGCGACCGCCGATCTCTGCGGCGTGCTGCTGCCCGATAGCGGTCACCTGCAGGAGCAGGATGCCGACTTCGCCAACCGGCATGGCTTCTCCAAACACCACCCGGCCCTGCCGCTTTACACGCGTGAGGACGCGGAGCGCAGTCTGCGCCGCTTCTCGCCGCTGCGGTTTGGCCGCGATCATGTCCTCGGCGGCGATGCCACCGTGCGACTGCACCGGGGCGGCCATATCCTCGGTGCCGCGATCGTCGAGCTCCGCGTCAGCAAGCGGACCCTGATCTTCAGCGGCGACCTCGGCCGGCCCGACGACCCGGTGATGATGCCACCGTCCAAGATCACCTCGGCGGACTACCTCGTGGTCGAGTCGACCTACGGCGACCGCCGGCACGATCGCACCGATCCGCTGGACGTGCTGGCCGACATCATCGTGCGTACGGCGGCGCGCGGGGGAACGATACTAGTTCCGGCTTTTGCGGTCGGGCGAGCACAGGGCCTGCTGTACCTCATACGGGAACTGAAGTCAGCACAACGCATACCCGACCTGCCGGTGTTCCTGGACAGCCCGATGGCGATCGATGCCAGCGAACTCTACTGCCGACACCACGAGGACCATCGCCTTGATGAGACGCAGTGCCGGCTGGCGTGCAGCGTCGCCAAGTATCTGCGCCGACCGGAGGAGTCGAAGTCGCTGAACCAGAACCACGTCCCCAGCATCATCGTCAGCGCCAGCGGCATGCTGACCGGGGGACGTGTTCTCCATCACCTGAAACGGCTGGCCCCAGATCCGCGCAACACGATTCTGATCACCGGCTACCAGGCCGGCGGCACGCGCGGCGCGGCGCTGCTTGCCGGCACCGAGACCGTCAAGGTGCACGGTGCCCGCATCCCGGTTCAGGCCGAAGTCTGCAATCTGGCGACCTTGTCGGCGCATGCTGATGCCGACGAGATCCTGGACTGGCTGCGCGGCTTCCATCGCCCGCCGGTGACGACCTTTGTGACACACGGCGAGCCCGCCGCCGCCGACGCGTTGCGGCAACGCATCGAGCAAGAGCTGGGCTGGTCCTGCGTCGTGCCGGACTACCGCGACTCCATCAGCCTGGGCTAGCCCCGGGATCGATAACGATGTCCGACCAGCTTCCGACGAACCATCACCGCCTGCGGGCCCGTCGCCTGGGCATCGAGACCCAGCAGGAGGCGATCATCCTGATGCGTCGCGATTGTCCGGTTTGCCGGTCAGAGGGTTTCTCGGCGCATGCCCGGGTCCGTGTCAGCCATGGCGACCGTTCGGTGATCGCGACCCTGTTCCAAGTCACCTCCGACCTGCTGCAAGAGAACGAGGTGGCATTGTCGGAGTCGGCATGGCGCCGCCTGTGCCTCAGCAATGGCGATCCGTTACAGGTCTCGCATCCGGCGCCCGTGCGGTCGATGAGTCCGGTGCGCGGGAAGATCTACGGACAGCGCTTCCGCAGCGAAGACTTGGGCGAGATCGTGGCCGACATCGCCGCTGGCCGATATTCAGATATCGACCTGTCGGCGTTCATTACTGCGTGCTCGGCACAGGAGCTCGACCATGATGAGACCGTGGCGCTGACCGGTGCCATGGTCGATGTCGGCGATCGCCTGCAATGGGCAGTCCAGCCCGTCGCCGACAAGCATTCAGTCGGCGGCCTGCCGGGTAACCGGACCACGCCGATCGTTGTCGCCGTCGTCGCCGCCTGCGGCGTGACCATCCCGAAGACGTCGTCGCGCGCGATCACTTCGCCGTCGGGGACCGCCGACGCGATGGAAACCCTGGCACCGGTGGCCCTCGATCTGGCGGCCATGCGTCGCGTCGTCGAGGCGGAAGGCGGCTGCGTGGTCTGGGGTGGAGCGGTGCAACTGAGCCCGGTCGACGACATGTTGATCCGCGTCGAACGCGCCCTCGACATCGACAGCGAAGGCCAGCTCATCGCCTCGGTGTTGTCGAAGAAGATCGCGGCCGGCGCCACTCACCTGGTCATCGACATGCCTGTCGGTCCGACGGCCAAGGTCCGGGGCAGCGCCGCCGCTGCGGTCCTGTCCCAAAGCTTGAGCGACGTGGCCGGCGTCTTCGGCCTGCGCGCCCGCATCATTCAAGGCGATGGTCGCCAGCCGGTGGGACGCTGCATCGGTCCGGCGCTGGAAGCGCAGGACGTGCTGCGGGTACTCCGCAACGATGCCGACGCGCCCGACGACCTGCGTCAGCGCGCCCTGGAGCTCGCGGGTGCGCTGTTGGAGTTGGCCGGCCGCGCTGACGAAGGCGCGGCTGTGGCGATGGCGCGCTCAGTGCTGGCCGACGGCCGCGCATGGCGCAAGTTCCAGGCGATCTGCGAAGCCCAGGGCGGTATGCGCGAACCGCCGGCTGCGCCGCAGACGAAGCCGGTCCTGGCGCGCCAATCCGGTACCGTCACGGCGATCGACAACCGGCGCATCGCCAGGATTGCCAAGCTGGCCGGTGCGCCGGAAGACAAGGCCGCCGGTATGGAGTTGCATGTCCGGTTGGGCGACACGATCGCGGCCGGCGAGCCGCTTTATACGATTCATTCCGAGAGCCTCGGCGAGCTCACCTACGCCGAGGACTACGCCTCGGCAAACCCGGACGTCATCAGGATCGGCGACAATGGCCAACCCACTGCTGGTTGATCTCGCGGACCACCCTGGACTTGCCGCCAGCCTTGCGGCGTCGCTGGCAGCGCCGCTGGCCGAGGTCGAGCAACGAAGCTTTCCCGACGGCGAGAGCTACCTGCGCTACCTCACGCCGCTCGACGGACGCGACGCGGTGCTCCTGTGCAGCCTGGATCGGCC
>CAZVLI010000097.1:0-9159 GCA_964627965.1 uncultured Rhodospirillales bacterium | reverse complement strand
CGTCACCTCCATGCCGTTCAGCCAGACCTCCCAGCCCAGGCCCCAGGCACCCAGTGTCGGGCTTTCCCAATCGTCGTCGACAAAGCGGATGTCATGCAGCGCCGCGTCGATCCCGATGGCGTCGAGCGAGCCGAGATAGAGCGCCTGCAAATCCGGCGGCGAGGGTTTGATGATCACCTGAAACTGGTAGTAATGCTGGAGCCGGTTCGGGTTTTCGCCGTAGCGGCCATCCGTCGGGCGGCGCGAGGGCTGCACATAGGCCGCGGCCCAGGCGCGGCTGCCCAGGGCGCGCAGCGTCGTGGCGGGGTGAAACGTGCCCGCGCCCACCTCCATGTCATAGGGCTGCAAGACCGCGCAGCCATTGGCCGCCCAATAGGTCTGGAGGCGCAGGATGATCTCCTGAAAGCTCTTCGGGGCCTCGGCCATCTTGCTGTCTTTCGGCTGGGGACTGTCGGGGCCGTTCCTATTGCGCGTCACCGGCAGGGTCAACGCTCCGCCCGATTGGACACGTCCGGGCAAAACACCGTCCATCACGCGCTTTTCTGCTGACGCTCCCGCGAATCCTGATAGATTGCGAGCCGATCAAAGTCATTTTCGGGGTGCGGGCGTGAAGATTACGAAATTCAGGGGGCTGATGGCCGGCCTCATGGCCTCGGCTATGCTGACCGGAACGGGCTGGGCGCAGGAGGCCGGGGTCTGGGTGCAGATCGAGGCGCAGCCGACGCTGGCCGAGGCCGAGCGGCGTGTGCGGGCCTACGACCAGCGGCTCCCGGATGTGAATGGCTACTACCTCGGGTCGGGCTGGTATGCCGTGGCGCTCGGCCCCTATGCGGCGGATGACGCGGCGGCCGTCCTGCGCCAGCTTCGCGCACAGCGCGCCATTCCCGCCGACAGCTACATCGTGAACGGCGATGCCTTCCGGACCCAGTTCTACCCCGTTGGCGTGGGGGCGCCCACGACACCGCTGCCCTTGCCGGGCACGGCCGACGAAGCCGGTGAAAGCGATGGCGCGGCGGAGGAGGCAATCGCCGAGATCGAGCCCCCGCCCGAGCCCGACGAAACGCCCCGCGAGGCCCGTGCCTCGGAAGCCGAACTCAGCCGGGACGAAAAGAAATTCCTCCAGGTGGCGCTGCAATGGGCGGGCTTCTACTCCGCCGCCATCGATGGCGCCTACGGGCGGGGCACACGGGCCGCCATGTCGGATTGGCAGGTGGCCAACGGCTACGAGGCCACGGGCGTCCTGACGACGCGGCAGCGGGCCGAACTCGTCGCCCAATACAACGCCGTGCTCGAAGGTATGGATCTCGCGCTCGTGCGCGACGACGCGACGGGGATCGAGATGCAAATCCCCACCGGAATCGTCGAGTTTGCGGCCTACGCCCCGCCCTTCGCCCGGTTCGAGCCGAAGGGCGATCTCGACGCGACGGTGCTTCTGATCTCGCAGCCCGGCGGTCAGGACCGCATGTTCGGCCTTTACGAGATCCTGCAGACGCTCGAAATCGTGCCGACCGAGGGGCCGCGCGAACGGGGCAACAGCGGGTTCACCATCGAAGGGGTCGACGCGGAGCGGCACAGCTACATCAGCGTCACCGCTCGGGATGGCGAGATCAAGGGCTTCGGCCTGATCTGGCCCGCCGGCGACGAGGAACGGCGCGCCCGCGTCCTGGCCGAGATGGAGGCCTCCTTCACGTCGATCGAGGGCGTGCTCGACCCCGGGCTGATCAGCCCCGGAGAGGAACAATCCGTCGACCTCGTCTCGGGGCTCGCGATCCGCAAGCCGCTGAAAGACAGGTCGGGTTTCTACATCGACGACCGGGGCACCGTGCTGACGGCGACGGAGGCGGTCGACGGCTGCGGCGAGGTGGTGCTCGACGGGGCGCATCCGGCCGAGGTGATCTACCGCGACGACACGCTGGGGCTCGCGGTGCTGCGGTCGGGCGACGACATCGCGCCGCGCGATGTGGCGCGGTTCCAGACCGGCATTCCCCGGCTGCAATCCGAAGTGGCGGTGGCGGGCTTCCCCTATGGCGGGCTGCTGGCCTCGCCGGCGATCACCTTCGGCACGCTGGCCGACATGCGCGGGCTGAACGGCGAGGACGCGGTTAAACGGCTCGACATCCTGGCGCAGGAAGGCGACGCGGGCGGGCCGGTGCTCGACAACGGCGGGGCGGTGCTCGGCCTGCTCCTGCCACGCACGGCGCGCGGCGGTCAGGTGCTGCCGCCAGAGGTCAGCTACTCGGTCGATGCCGACGCCATCGTCGCCTCGCTCGCCTCCGCCGAAATCACCGTCGACACCACCGATTCCGTGGCCGCGATCACCCCCGAACTCCTGACCCGCGAAGCCGGCGCCCTGACCGTCCTGGTGAGCTGCTGGGAATAGGCGCCCCGAGGGGCGGGGTGGGTCGAGACCCACCCTACGGCGCGCAACACATGTCCGGGTGCCAGATGGCAGATGTCGGATGCCTCCGGCGGGGATATTTTTGGCCAGAAGAAGGGGAATGCCGCTTCTTTGGGCCATCACTCCCGCCGGAGGCATCCGGACCCAGCCGGTCCCAATCCGGCGGATGGGCCGGTGTGCGGTAGGGTGGGTCTTGACCCACCGCCCCCTTCAGCTGGCGAGGTCCGGGGTCAGTCGGATCAGGGTCGGCGCCTCCGCGGCCAGGGCCGTCTTCAGGAGGCCGGGCAGGTCCGCGAGCGTCGCGGGTTCGGCGCTCGCCGCCCCGTAGGCCTCCGCCAGTTTCAGGAAGTCCGGGTTCCGTTGCACCACGGCGTTGGGCGCGATCTGGGCGCGGACCATGCTATCCTCGATCTCGCCCAGCTTGCCGTTGTCCCACAGGATGATCGGCAGGCTCAGCCCCAGCTCGACCGCGGTCGCAGTACGTTGTCGCCAGCGGCAGCCTGCCACGCGGCGTGCCGGATGACTTCTATGGCCGGCTGGCACGATTCCTGGCTGATCGCAGCATCCGCCTTGTGCTCGACACGTCGGGTCCGGCCCTGTCGGCGGCAATGGACGAGGCCATATACCTGGTCAAGCCGAACCTACGTGAACTGGGGGAACTGGTTGGCCGCCCCTTGCGAAGCGAGGCTGACTGGCGGGAAGCGGCCGACGAAATTGTCGCCACGCGCAATGTCGAAGCGGTGGCGCTCACCCTTGGCGAACATGGCGGCTACCTGACCACGGCAGACTTGCAACTGCGAGCGCCGGGCCTGCCGGTCGCGGTGGAGAGCGCCATTGGCGCCGGCGACAGCTTTCTGGCTGCCATGGTATGGCAGCTTGCCGCGGGCGCGCCGTTCGATGACGCATTCCGCTGGGGCATGGCGGCCGGTGCCGCGGCACTGCTCACGCCGGGGACAGAGCTTTGCCGAAAAGTCGATGTTGAGCGGCTGCTGTCGAAAGTCCGCTTGCTGACTGCGTAGCGTTGGGCGCGGAATCAGCGGCCCACCTTTTCGACGGCGCCAATGATCATTTGGATCTGCCCATTACCCCAGAGCGGCAACAGCAACCGCGCATGCGAATCGCGTCGGGTGTAGGTCGCGGCCGAGTCCGCTACCGTCGCTTGGCACTGCTCGAACAGGCCGGCGAGGGGCTCGGGTAGCCTCACTTCATCAATGAAGTAGTCACGGAGTGCGGACCCTACCAGGTCGACAATCGCCGCGCCGGCTTCGCTGAAGCGGAACCGCGGTCCGCCATCGACGACATCGAGAAGCAGCAAGTTGGCGCGAAGGTCGGCTAGCCTCGTCATGTCCAGATCATCCCAGTACGGCATGACCTCGGAGCCTCGGCGCAGGCCGTCCCAATACTGATGCAAGGCCTCAAGCATGGGTTCGAGCCGGTCCGGTAAAGGGTTGGTCTGGCTAGTCTTCGTTATCGTCATGGCTCGCTTCCGTCAGACGCCGCGCCGTCCGGCCATGTGGTGCCTGCAGCGCGGCTGTGATGATTGGCACCTAATAGCACGTCTGGCACATATCCATCCAAGCGCTGGCCAACGGGCGAATACTCGTCGGTCCAGCAAGTGGAGCCGACAGGTAGCAGCTGAACCCAGCCCCCGTGTAAGGCCGATGCAGCCCCGGGATCTCGATAACCGCCAGTGGGCATGGGTGAGCAGGTCGAATCTCTGACCTTGCAGGAAGGGCACTAGGGGTTGAACGTTCGCGCCCTTACCGTGGCTGCCGGTCGCGCTTCCTATTCATCGGTGGTCAATGGTCTCGTACTTCCGCGCGTAACCAAACCTACTCCGAGAACCGTAAGTGCGATGCCAACCAACTGAACCCAGTGCAGGCTCTCGCCGTAGAACAACATACCCATCGTCAAACCGAATATTGGAATCAGAAAGCTAAAGCAATTTGCTTGATTGAGCGGCGTTCTCTCTAGAATCGAGAACCACAACCAATATACCAGGGCCGTTCCAAGCAGACTGAGACCGAGAAGCGCACCAACAAACTCATACGACCAACGAACTGACGCCGGTTCTTCCATAATCCATGCCCCGAAGATGAGCGGTGAGCTTCCGATCAAGATCTGGAGTCCCATAGCTGTGAGCGCATCGACGTCTGGCGTAATCTTCTTAATCAAAACGTTGCTAATCGTAATTCCCAGCGCCGCCAGGAAGATGTATGCGATGCCGAGGATATAGCTCTGATGCCCTTCCGACAGGACTTGTGGCATGGCAATGATGAGAATTCCGACAAAGCCTAGGGACAATCCAGCTTTGCTTTGCGCGACTAGCTTCTCGTTGAGTACGATGTTCGCCAGAATTGCCGCCAACAGCGGCTGCGTATTAGCGATCACAGTCGCGACTCCGGGAGAGACGAACTCAGCCGCATGAAACATACCAAGAAAACCAAGTCCGGTAGAACTGAAGCCAATGATGGTGATTGCCGCCCAAAGTCGGCCGCTCTTCGGGAAGGACCTGCGCAATGCGACCGCTACGGCAATCAGAACGGCCCCCGCCAGAAATGCGCGCAGTGCAGCGAAGGTCAAATGAGGGGCGTATTCAATGCCGATGGTTATTAGAGGAAAGCAACCCGCCCAAAGCAACATCACCAGAATAACTTGAGCGACCGTGGCACCAGTCATTGTCTACATTCTCGTCTTTGCACTATACGAAATTACCTCTTCTCGCTCGGTTTACAGGTGCTGGGCGTTGATTAGGAACTACTCGAAGTCCCAAGGTGCAATCGCGCCTATGGACTCGGAAGCGGCGTCAACGGGTTGAGTTTGCGCAACTAGCATTATGAGATCTTGTGGCCAAGTAACGCAGGTGTATGCCACCAAGCTAACGTGCGCTTTAGCCCACTGTGCGCGCTTAGGCGGACTCGACGCAATGGGCCAAGTGAACCCTGGCACAGAGTCGTAGGCGCTCGCTAGCCGCAAGTCGCTTCGACATGCAAGCAGATCCCTTCAAGGTCAATCTCGCATGCCAGACTGACGGTGATATCGAGAATCTGAACAGCAGTTCCCGAACCCAAAGCGACGTCGGGAGCTTTCCGGAGGAAGTGGCAGGGCTTTGCAGCCGGCTGGCTGGCACGGATCCCAATTTTCTATCCGTCCACGACAGAAAGATCGAGAATCCATCTTGACCCTCCAGTAGGTGGAGCCCCCATGTGGGATGAAGCAGCTGCTGGCTGCCTGCAGCTATGATCCTAGGGAAAGCTCATTTCTTCAATGACGTGTAGCGGTGGATCCGAACTAGCTGTAGGATATGAGCTTGATGAGGTAGAGCTCAAATGCTGACTGTCAAAGAATGGTCGCGATCCACACGGTCTGTGCTGCTAGCACTGCTAATGGTGGCCTTCGCGGTCAGCACGCTCCCTGACGCGGATGCGACGGCGACTGAGTTTGGTGCGCTGACAAGTGGTACGCAGCATCATTCGGCCGACGCGGATCATGCTGGTGATCTCGAATGCCATCACAATGGCAATCGAGTAGCTAGTCCATGTTCACATGCAGGAAGCAGCGGAGTGCTGGGGAGTATGGACCTGGTCCCGTTGCCTCAGGCCCTAGTTACGATGCTCATGGCGCCCGCCGGTGAGCATGCGCCGGACGAATTTCGTCAGACGCCCGAGGCCCCTCCACCAAACTTCCGTTAAGAGACGTAGGGTCCGCTAGAGACGTTCGCGCCGATCGTTGTTCACGGCGGTGCCGAATGCAATAGCTGGACCTATCGATCCCAACATACGTCGGCTGCCAAGAATTGCGCTTACTTGATGAGCGTAAAGTGCGCTGAGCGACCGGCTTGGGTGAACGGAAAATTCTATCCTACGCGCACTGGCACCTTTGTGTCGGCAGGCAGGATACAAAGTTGGTGAGAACTGCGATGAGCAGCTTGATCTACTTCCTGATTTGGGGCGCTCTTATTTTCTTGATGCTGCGTTTCGGCTGTGGCCGGCACGTTATGGGGCACAGGCATCACGGCGGAACGACCGACACAACAGGCTCCCACAGCGACGGCCTTCGCTGGACCCCACCCGAGACCGATGTCGATCCGGTTTGCGGCAAGACGGTTCGTCCAAGGGATGCCAAGCCATCCGTCTATGACGGGTTGGTCTACTACTTCTGTTCACGCGAATGCCGTGAACGCTTCGAGGCTGCGCCGGATCTCTACGTAGGCCCACAAGCCGACACACAGCCGAAGCAATTGGATCATGCCCATGGCTGAGGTCTCAACGGCCACACCACGCAAACCCGCCGGAACGCCGATCATGGCAACGCATCCGCGGCTCCCGGTGATGGCGCTCGGCATGAGCCTGGGTACATTCTTTGCAACCACGTTCGTGCTTTGCGTCGGCTTCGACCTGCTGTTTCCTGAACATGCAATGTACGAGACTTGGTTGAGACTGCTGCCAGGGTTCACGTGGCTTACCTGGCAGAGCTTCCTCCTTGGCCTTGTCGAGAGCTTCGCCTACGGCTGGTATGTCGCGCTGGTGTTTGCCCCGCTTTTCAACTTCTTCGCCCGGCGCTGGAGTTAGCTGATGCGAAACACAGGGCAGCACTCGACAAACTTGAACTTGGCGAAATTACAACGCTGTTCCGATCCGACACTGACTGTCCAACTGTAGGCACAGTTCGAGGCGAGAAATGAACAAACAGCATCTGCATCACGAGACGGCCAAAGATCCGGTGTGCGGCATGTCGGTGGACACGAATGCCGGCAAGCCCAGCTATGAACATCGCGGCCAGGTCTTCCACTTTTGCTCGCAGCGGTGCCACGACAAGTTCGTCGCCGACCCGGAGCTTTTCTTGTCCGGCGCGCACCGCCACGGCGACAAGCCGGCGCCAAGCGGCACGAAGTACACCTGCCCGATGCATCCGGAGATCGTCCGCGATCAGCCCGGTGATTGTCCGATTTGCGGCATGGCGCTGGAGCCGATGGGCGTGCCGACAGTTGACGAAGGCCCGAATCCCGAGTTGGTCGACTTCCGTCGACGTTTCTGGATCGGGACGGTGCTAACAGTCCCGCTGCTGATCCTCACCATGGGTCCATTTATCGGTCTCGGATTTGCACGCGAGTGGCTTGGCGAGCGGCCGGCGCTGTGGATCGAGTTGGTGCTCGGCACGCCGGTCATCCTCTGGTCGGGCTGGCCCTTCTTCGTACGCGGCGTCAAGTCGGTGGTGGGCTGGAATCTGAACATGTTTACGCTGATCGGTATGGGCGTGGCCGCCGCCTACCTGTTCAGCCTCGTCGCTGTCATCGCGCCGGACATCTTCCCGAAAGGCTTCCGTGATGCGGAGGGGCACGTCGGGGTGTACTTCGAGGCCGGCGCCGTGATCGTGGTGTTGGTGCTGCTCGGCCAGGTGATGGAGTTGAACGCTCGCGAGCGAACCGGTTCGGCTATTCGTGCGCTGCTCGATTTGGCCGCGAAGACGGCAAGGGTGATCCAACCGGACGGCAGCGAAGACGAGATACCGCTGGAGGATGTGGCTGTCGGCGACCGGTTGCGGGTTCGGCCCGGCGAGAAGGTGCCGGTCGACGGCGTGGTCGTCGAAGGGCGCTCCTCGGTCGACGAGTCGATGATTTCCGGCGAGCCGGTGCCGGTGGAGAAGGTCGCCGGCGACAAGCTCACCGGCGCCACCATCAACGGCACCGGTAGCCTGGTGATGGAAGCGCAGCGTGTCGGCGCCGACACCATGCTGAGCCAAATCGTCGAGATGGTGGCCAGTGCGCAGCGTTCGCGTGCCCCGATTCAGAAGTTCGCCGACATGGTTGCCGGCCGCTTCGTGCCGGCCGTAATCGCCATCGCCGTCTTGTCGTTCATCGCCTGGTCGGTCTGGGGACCACCGCCGGCCTTCGCCTATGCGCTGGTGTCGGCAGTGGCGGTATTGATCATCGCTTGCCCCTGCGCGCTCGGCCTTGCAACGCCAATGTCGATCATGACCGCGACCGGCCGCGGTGCCCAGGCTGGCGTATTGATCAAGAACGCAGAGGCGCTGGAGCGGTTCGCCAAGGTGGACACGCTAATCGTCGACAAGACCGGGACGCTTACCGTGGGCAAGCCGAAGCTGATCGCTGTTGTCCCCGAGGCCGGACACGAAGAGGACGTGGTCCTGCGGCTGGCCGCCAGCCTGGAGCGCGGTTCGGAACATCCGCTCGCCGAGGCGATCGTCTCGGGGGCCGAGGAGCGCGGTGTTGAACTGCTCAAGGCCGATGACTTCGAGGCAGTTACGGGCAAGGGCGTGAAAGGTGTCGTCGACAGTCAACCGGTTGCGCTCGGTAACGCCAAGCTGCTGGCCGACCTCGGCATCGACACGGGCCGCTTCACCGAAGCGGCTGACGCGCGGCGCGATGAGGGCGAGACGGTGATGTTCGTAGTGCTCGGCGACCAGGTCGCCGGGCTGGTCAGCGTCGCCGATCCGGTCAAGGACACTACGGCCGCGGCGCTGAAGGCGCTGCACGACGAGGGCTTGCGCATCGTCATGGCAACGGGCGACAACGAGCGGACCGCGCGCGCGGTGGCCGCCCGCCTCGGCATCGACGACATTCGCGCCGACGTGCTGCCGGAGGACAAGGCGCGGATCATCAGGGAGCTGCAGAGCGACGGGCGCAAAGTGGCGATGGCTGGCGATGGTGTGAACGATGCGCCGGCACTGGCCCAAGCAGACGTTGGCATCGCCATGGGCACCGGCGCCGATGTTGCAATCGAGAGCGCCGGCTTCACCCT
>CAZVLI010000096.1:0-9217 GCA_964627965.1 uncultured Rhodospirillales bacterium | reverse complement strand
CATCCGACGGGGCTCGCCCACCTTCGGGCGCTACGTCGGCGTCACGCTCTCGGAGGAACAGCTCGCCGTCGCCCGCCGCCGCGCCGAGGAGCAGGGGCTGTCCGATCGGGTCGAGTTCCGCTTGCAGGACTATCGCGAGATCCGCGAGCGCTTCGACCGCATCGTCTCCGTCGGCATGTTCGAGCATGTCGGCACGCGCTACTTCCGACCGTTCTTTCGCGAGCTGCTGACCGACGACGGCGTGGCGCTGGTGCATTCCATCGGTCGTATGGCGCCGCCCGGCACCACCAGCCCGTGGATTCGCAAGTACATCTTCCCCGGCGGTTACGCGCCGTCGCTGTCGGAGGTCTTTGCCGCGACCGAGGAGGAGCACCTCTGGGTCACCGACCTGGAGGTCCTGCGGCTGCACTACGCCGAGACGCTGCGCCGCTGGTTCGACCGTTTCCAGGCCAATCGCGCCGAGGTCGCGAATCTCTACGACGAGCGTTTCTGCCGCATGTGGGAGTTCTACCTGCTGTCGGCCGAGTACGCCTTCCGAACCGGCTCGCAGATGGTGTTCCAGATGCAACTGGCGCGCCGGCGCGACGCCGCCCCGCTGGTCCGCGACTACATGGTCGACGACGAACGCGCCATGCGCGGGACATGATGCGCGGCGCATGAAAAAGGGGCGCGCCGAAGCGCGCCCCTTGAGGTCATCCGATCTCTCGGTCGCTTACCACATCGCGACCGGGTTGATGATCGCCTGCACCGTGCCGCGGATGCGGGCCTGGCCCAGCACGAAGGCGAACTCGGTCACGCCCTCGGCGGCGAGACGACCGGTGTTCATCGTCTCCAGGATGTAGGTGCCGGTCTCCATCAGCAGGTGCACGTGGCCGTAGAAGACCTTGTCGCCCTTCTTCGGCGGCACCACGTCGACGCCCCAGGTGTCCGCGCCAACGGCCATCAGGTTCAGCGACGACAGCCACTTGGCGGCTTCGTTGTCGATGCCCGGCTCGCCGGAGACCCACGCCTTCGGGTCCTTCTTCAGCATGCCGTCGGTCCAGCCGGTGTGGATCAGGACGATGTCACCCTCGTTCACGGTGATGCCCTGCGCCTTCATCGCGGCTTCCAGGTCGGCCTTGCCGATGACCTGGCCGGCGGCCATGGTCTCGACGCCGTTGTGCTTGGCCATGTTGACCAGCACGGCGCGCGCAATCATCGGCGGCACGTTGTGGGTGCCGAGCTTCTTCAGGCCGGTGATGGACGCCAGCTCGGTCGCCTTGTTGCAGTTGTAGTACATGCCGGCTTCGCCCAGATGGCCGAGACCGTCGAGCTGCGAACCGATGCCGATCCAGGTCTGGATCAGGTCGTCGTTGTAGACGCTGTCCCAGCCGAAATCCTGCGCCAGGCCACGGCCGTTGTGCTGACCCGGCTGCACCACCTGCAGCGACAGGGTGCGCGGCGGGAAGGCCGGGGTGCTGGAATCGATGACGATACCGAGCGGGTGGCTCTCACCCTTCTTCACCAGCTTCATCGCGGCCAGCGTGCGTTCCGGCGTGACGTAGTTGGCCGAGCCGATCTCGTCGTCCGCGCCCCACTTGGACGGCTTGCACTCCGAGTGCGAGCCCGCATACGCGGTGCTGGTCAGTGCCAGCGACGCCGCTGCGGCGAGCAGAAAGCTTGATACACGCATGTTCTGATTTCCTCCCTTGAACGGCCGTTCCGAATCCCCCGGTCGGCCTCACACGGGCGGTATGCTCGGCCAGCGGGCGCGCCGATGCAAACAATTACCTTGTGGGTTATGGGGGCTAGGCGGCGGCGCGGGTCGGCGCGACGGGCACCAGCGAGTCGAGGAACTGGCGGGTGCAGGCGTCCCAGCCATAACGCTCCGCATGCGCGCGGGCGGCGGCCGGGTCGAGCTTGTGGGCGGCCAGTGCCGCCGCGAGCAGGTCGTCGTCCAGCACACCGGCCGCCGGGTCGGTGACAACGTCGCGTGGGCCCGGGACCGGATAGGCCGCGACCGGCAGGCCGCAGGCCATGGCTTCCAGCAGCACCAGGCCGAAGGTGTCGGTCCGGCTCGGGAACACGAAGACGTCGGCGGCGCGATAGTGCGCGGCCAGATCCTCGCCGAAATGCGCGCCCGCGAAATGCGCCTTCGGATAGTCGCGGCGCAGTTCCGAGAGCTGTGGCCCGTCGCCGACGACGAGCTTGGAGCCGGGCAGGTCGAGGTCGAGAAAGGCGCGCAGGTTCTTCTCCACCGCGACCCGGCCGACATAGGCGAAGACCGGTTTCGGCAAGTCCAGCGCGCGCGGTCCCCGGGGCGTGAACAGGTCGAGGTCCACGCCGCGCGTCCAGTCGGCGATGTTGGTAAAGCCGCGCACCTCCAGGTCGGCGCGAATCGACTTTGTCGCCACCAGGACCGCCGCCGATGGCCGGTGGAACCAGCGCATCACGCGATAGCCCCAGCCGACCGGAACCGGCGCGCGCGCCGCGACATACTCCGGAAAGCGGGTGTGGTAGCTGGTGGTGAACGGCAGGCCGCGGCGCAGCATCAGCGCCCGGCCGGCCATGCCCAGCGGCCCTTCGGTCGCGATGTGCACGGCGTCTGGATCGATCTCGTCGAACAGCTGGCGCAACCGGCCGCCGGGCCGGATCGCCAGCCGGATTTCCGGATAGGTCGGACACGGGACCGTCTTGAACTGGTCCGGCGAGATCACCTCGAAGGTATGGCCCAGCGCCTCGCATTCGGCACGCACGGTCTGCCATGTCCGGACCACGCCGTTCACTTGCGGCATCCAGGCGTCGCTAATCAGCAGGATTCGCATCAGGCAGCGGCGCGGCTCTTGTCGGTGGCCGGCGTCGGGAGGCTGAGCGGCACCGTCTCCGCCCAGCGCAGGATGGTGAACTGCCCGTCGAAGTCCTCGACCACGGCGGTGCAGCTCTCCACCCAGTCGCCGGTGTTGATGTAGCGGACGCCGTCATAGGTGGTCATCTCGGCGTGGTGGATGTGGCCGCAGATCACGCCATCGACGGCACGCCGGCGGGCCTCGTCGGCCACCGCCTGCTCGTAATTGTCGATGAACTTGACCGCGTTCTTGACCTTGAACTTCAGGTAGGCGCTGAGCGACCAGTAGCCGAAGCCACACATCCGCCGCAGCCGGTTGAAGCCGCGATTGATCCGCAGCAACCACGTGTAGGACCAGTCCCCAAGCAGCGCCAACCAGCGCGCGTACTTCACGATCCCGTCGAAGGCGTCGCCATGGACGACCAGCATCGTCCGGCCATCGGCGGTCTCGTGCAGCGCCTCCTGCATCACCTCCACGCCGCCGAAATGCGTGCCGCAGTAGTCGCGGAAGACCTCGTCGTGGTTGCCCGGCACGTAGATGATCTCGGTGCCCTTGCGTGCCTTGCGCAGCAGCTTCTGCACCACGTCGTTGTGCGTCTGCGGCCAGTACCAGGTCCGCCGCAGCGCCCAGCAGTCGACGATGTCGCCGACGAGGTAGATCCGCTCCGCCTCGTTCACGCGCAGGAAGTCGAGCAGCGCGTCGGCTTGGCAACCGCGGCTGCCGAGATGGATGTCGGAAAGGAAGATGGTGCGGTGGACGCGCGGACGGCTGTGCGGGCTGGACAAGGCGACACCAGTTCAGGTGGTCTCTGTGCGTCGCCTGTCTAACCCCTTACCGTTGCAGCCAAATGACAATCCACAGCCTGTGGATTATGTCGCCTGCGCCGTGGTCGCGGTGCCGCGAAAAGCGCTAGTTTCCGGTCGTCGAGAACAGATAGCCGGCGCCGCGCACGGTCTTGATCAGTGCCGGTTTCGACGGATCGCGTTCCAGTTTCCGGCGCAGGCGGGCGATTCGGATGTCGATGGAGCGGTCGAACGGCTCCCACGACCGGTGATGCGCCATCTCCAGCAGCTGGTCGCGGCTGAGCACCCGGTTCGGGTGCTCCAGAAAGGCGCGCAGCAGGTCGAACTCCATGCTGGTGAGCACGATCTCGCGGCCGTCGGCGTCGTGCAGCTTGTGCGTGCCGAGGTCGAGGGTGAAGCCGACGAAGTTGATCTGGTCGGGGTTCTCCGGCGCCGGTGCGCCGGCCTCGGCGGCGGCCTTCGGGCTGCGCCGCAGCACCGCACGGACCCGGGCCAGCAGCTCTCGCAGGTCGACCGGCTTGGGAATGTAGTCGTCGGCGCCCATCTCAAGCCCGACGACGCGGTCGGCCACGCCACTGGCGGCGGTCAGCATGATCACGCCAGCATCGGTTTGCTCGTGCAGGAAGCGCGCCAGCGACAGGCCGTTCTCGCCCGGCATGTTGAGGTCCAGCAGCACCAGGTCCGGCACGCGTTCGGCCACCAACGCGCGCAACGCTTCGCCGTCGCCGGCGGTCACCACTTCGATGCCGTTCATCTCCAGGTATTCCTGGATCGTCTCGCGAATGCCAGGTTCGTCGTCGACCACGGCGACCAGCGCCGCCTCGCTCTCCGCCATCGCCGTCAGGCTCCGTCAACTTGTCGCAACACCGTCTCGACGAGCTGGCGCACGTCGAGCGGCGTGAAGGGTTTCTCGAGATAGGGTCGGTCCGCCTCGGTCAGCACCTGGGTCGCCGAGGTCCCCAGCGTGTCGCCGGTGATGAAGGCGCAGCGCTGCTGCAACGCCGGATCGATGCGGGCCAGCGCCTCGTAGAAGCTGGCGCCGTCGTAGCCGGGCATGCGCAGGTCGCTCAGGATCACGTCGAAGGCGCTGTTCTCCGCGAGCCGGAGTGCGTGGCGCGCGGTGTTCGCGGTGACCACGGAGTGGCCTTGCGCCTCCAGCACGTCGCGCAGCATCTGCGTCACGTCCGGCTCGTCGTCGAGCACCAGGATGCGCGCGCCGGTCGACGTCGGCATGTCGTCCGGCATCGCCATCATCCCGAACTGCGCAATCGCGATCGGCAGGTCGATGGTGAACTCAGTCCAGGCGCCGGGCTTGCTGGCGACGCGGATGGTGCCGCCGTGCGACTCCATGATCGAGCGGCAGACCGACAGGCCGATGCCGGTGCCGACGCCGACATCCTTGGTGGTGTAGAACGGCTCGAAGATCCGGCCGCGCTGGTCCTCGGGAATGCCCGGCCCGTTGTCGTAGACCGCCAGCCGCACCCGGCCGTCGTGACGATCGTGCCAGGAGCGGATGCGCAGCCGGCGCGGCGATCCCTTCTCCTGCAGCGCCTGTTGCGCGTTGACGATCAGGTTGGTCAGCACCTGGGTGATCTGGTCGGCGTCGGCCCATACCGGCGGCAGATCCTCGTCCAGCGCCAGCTCGACCGCGACGTCGGCGCCGCGCAGCGCATAGCCGGTGACCTCCAGCATGGCGTCGATCATCTGGTTCAGGTTGACCGCGGCGCGCTCCGGCGGGTGCTGGCGCGCCATCGCCAGGAAGGTCTTCACGATCCGGGCGCAGCGGTCGGCGGCGTTGCCGATCTTCTGCGCCCGCTTGGCGATGGCCGGGTCCTGCGCCGTTTCCTGCAGCAGCAGCGCCTGGCCGACCACGACAGACAGCGGGTTGTTAAGCTCGTGCGACACGCCGGCCAGCAGCGAGCCCAGCGCGGTCAGCTTCTCCGACTGGTGCAGCGCCTCGCGCTGGCGCGCCATCTCCGCCTCGACCTCGCGCCGTTCGGTGAGGTCGGTGGTGGCGGAGACGATCACCGGCTCGCCCTGGTAGTCGATCAGGCGCGCCGACACGGCGCCGAAGAAGTGCTCGCCGTTGGCGCGCTGGAACTCGATCTCGTAGTCGTTCAGCGCGCCGGCGCGGCGCAGCTCCGAAAGATAGAGGTCGCGGTCGCCGGGATTGGCGTAGCTGGAGCCGGTCCACTCCGGCTGGTCGCCGCGTCCGCCGCGCCCGAACAGCGCCTTGGCCTGCGGGCTCTCGTAGATCACGCGGCCATCGTCGGCCCGGGTCATGCCGATGGCTGCCGGCACCGCCTCCAGCACGCGCCGGATCAGCGTCTCGCTGTCGCGCAGCGCGCGCTCCATCTCCTTGCGCTGGGTAATGTCCATGCGGGTGACGACGGTGCCGCCCTGACGCGTGCGCTGGTTGGTATAGGCGTACCAGCGGCCGTCGCCCTGCTGGAACTCCAGGTCGGTGCCGAGCGCCTCGCGGCTTGCCCGGCGCTCGTCGATCCAGGCATCGACCCGGCCGACCGCGTCGACATACTGGCCGCGCTCGGCGCCGGCGCGCACGAAGTCGGCCCACGACGTACCGGGGGTCAGCATATCGGCCGAGAGGTAGTTGAACTCGCGGTAGCGCGCGTTGCACATGACCAGCCGGTCTTCGGCGTCGTAGAGCGCGAAACCTTCGGAGAGCGACTCGATCGCGTCCTCCAGCGTCTCGCGCGCGTGCCGGAGTTCCTGCTCGCGCCGGCGCTGCTCGGTGAGGTCGATCATCAAGGTGACGGTGACGCGACGGTTGTCGTGCACGAAGGTCCGTGCCGTCGCCGAGACCCAGACCGGTGCGCCATCCGGCCGGCGCAACGCCATCTCGTAGCCGTCGAGACGGCCCTTGCCGGTCAGTTCGCCGACGAATCGCGCGCGGTCGGCGCGGTCGGCGTAGTAGTCGCCGGCGTAGTGCGGGCCGCTGATCGGCCAGTCCATGCCGACCAGTTCCGCCGCCGCCGGACTGGCATACATGATCTCGCCGGACTCGGTCTCGACCACCCATACCGGCAGCGGTGTGAGCTCGACGATACGGCGGAAGTGCTGCTCGCTGTCGCGCAGCCGCGCCTCGGCCTGCTTGATCGGGGTGATGTCGGTTCGGATGTAGACCGCGCCGCCGTCGGGCAGGGGGTGGCGCGACAGTTGCTTCCACTCGCCGTTCTTGAGCTTGAACTCGACCGGCGCGGCGTCGGCCTGGCGCAGCCGCGACATGGTCGACTTGAGCTCTGTCTCGTCCTCGGTGAGCGGCGCGCCGTCGAACAGGGCCACCCGATGCATCGCCATGGCGTGAATGTCGAGCACCGACTTACCGACCATCTGCCGCGGCGTCAGCTCGTACATGTGGGCGTAGGCCGCGTTACACAGCTTGACGCGGTCGTCGTTGCCGACCACCGCGAAGCCGTTCGGGATCACGTCGAGGGCGGCGGCCAGCGCCTCGCTGGCCTCGGCCGGTGGCGGCCCGGTTTCCGACCAGCTCCCGAGCAGGCAGGTCGCGCCGGGCTCGGTTTCGTCAGGGGCCGCCTGCACCCGGCACTGCAGCCAGTAATCCTGGCCGTCGTCGTCCAGCAGCCGGAACTCGCAGGCCGCGTCCCCCTCGGCTAACGCCGTCGTCAAGGTCTTCAAATAGAGGTCTTTATCTTGCGGATGGACACGCCGCGACGCGAAGTCGTCCTGGCCGAGAAATTCGGCCGCGCCGATGCCGGTAATCTGCTCGACATTCGGCGAAATGTAGCGAAACCGCGGCTCATGCTTGAATTCAATAACGAAAAAGACGGTCGGCGATCCGGCCAAGGCGAAATCCACCAGGGCCTGCGGTACGTCGCCGTGCGCGAACTCGGTACGTTGAATCTTCATCGACTGCCATCCGTCGCCGTGGGCCCGGGGCGCACGCGCGCCTCGACCCTTGGTGACCGATGCCAAGCCTAGCACAGCCAATGGTGCGCTGATCGGCATCGGTCACACTCGGGTGGCGACGGAGCGGTGGCGGTCGATCACCGACACCGGCTACCGGTCCTCGCGCGGGCTATACCGGCCGATGCCGATATCGCGCATCAGGTGGTCGTCCATCCGCGACAGTTCGGCATAGGCGCGCTGCCGGCGGTGCCAGTCGGCGACCGCGAAGACCGTCTTGACGATCCCGTCCACCATCGAGTCGGTCAGCATCATGGCCGCCTCGAAGACGTGGCTCGCCGGCTTCGTGACCCGCAACATGGGCGAGGCCCGCCCTTGGTTTATGCCGAAGTCGTTCATGAACATGGTCATGGTCCTTGTGCTCATTGCTCGCTCCTTTCGAGTGCCCGTCGGGGTTCCGGCCCGGCGGGACGACGCACATTTAGGACCCTCATGTTTCTCGCAAATCTCTGCCGCGGCGGATTTTGGTTTCAATTGTTTCAGTGGCTTGGCGAAGCGCCCGGCGGTGTGTGACGACGATCACAGGCTTGTGTCCGGTCCGCGATTTAACTACCAAGCCTGCGATGGGGGAGTTTCCGCCGTGCTTAGGCGCGGCAGCGGAGGGCGAAGACGATGATGATGCGTTCGCTGGCGGCCGCGTTCGGGCTGGCCGCAATGCTGTTTGTGGGACCGGCCCAGGCGGCCGACCCGATCGGCCAGATCAAGGAAGTTTCCGGGCAGGCTCACATCGAGTCGGCCGCGGGCAAGCGTCCCGCCGACCTCGGCGCCGACGTGTTCGAGGCCGACACCGTCGTCACCGGCGACGATGGCTCGATCGGCATCACCTTCATGGACGACAGCCGCTTCTCGGCCGGCCCCAACAGCCGTATCGCGCTGGAAGCCTTCGCCTACGACACCACCACCCAGACCGGCAACTTCACCTCGCGGGTCGAGCGCGGCACGCTGGCGGTGACCTCTGGCCGGATGGCCAAGTCGTCGCCGGATGCGATGAAGGTGGTGACGCGCGCGTCCATCCTGGGCATTCGCGGCACCAAGTTCCTGGTCCGCGTGGTCGAGTAGGGCGGTGACGATGCTTGGCTTGAAGACGACTGGCCGCGGCGCAGCCTGCGCCGGCCTGCTGGTGCTGCTCGGCGCCTGCACACGCTGGGATCTGGAGCCGGTGCAGCAGCAGCCGGTGGTCGACGATCCGTTCCAGTCCGCGTTGAAGGCGGCGTACATGGAGAAGGCCGCGTTCGAGCGTGCCGAAATCGACTGGAACGATCTGCTCTATTTCCGTGACCGCGCAGAACTCGCCGGGGCCGGCAAGACGGTCGAGCCGCAGGCGGTTGCCGGGCGCGAGGTGCCGGCCGACATGGTCGATATGTTCACCGCACAGCGCGAGCGTATCCTCAAGCTCTACCGGATCCGCGGACGCGAACGCGCGCCGCAGGACCTGGCCGAGGCGCAGGCGAGCTTCGACTGCTGGCTTGAGCAGCAGGAAGAAGGCCATCAGGCCGACCATATCGAGCGCTGCAAGACCGCCTTCATGGCGGCGATCGCGGCGGCGGAGGACAAGTCGGTCCTGAAGGGCGACGTCTTCGTGCTGTTGCCAGACGACGACGGCAAGCTCGGCAAGCTGGCGGTCGCCGGTGCCGGCGGCGGTCC
>CAZVLI010000095.1:0-9312 GCA_964627965.1 uncultured Rhodospirillales bacterium | reverse complement strand
CCCGGTGGCGTCGGCGAGCCCGGCACGCCGCCGGTCGCGCCCGCCGTGACCAACGCGATCTTCGCGCTGACGGGCAAGCGCATCCGGCAGTTGCCGCTGGCGCGCAGCGGTATCGCCATCGGCTGACGCCCCCCTCTCGCGCGTTCTTCGGCGTTTGGCGCGGCTTCAAGACGTGGATACCCGGGACAAGCCCGGGCATGACGAAACTTGGAGAGCCTTCAATTTCGTCGTCATGGCCCGACTTGTTCGGGCCATCCACGTCCATCCGCTCGCATTGTCTTGGCCGGATTTGCATTGGCATGGGCATGCTCAAGCCAACGAGGTTGCGCCATAATCGGTATCCACACGGAGGATGCCGAATGAGCTGGGAAGCCGAGATCGAGGAACTGCGCCGGCGTGAGGCGTTGGCCAAGCGCATGGGGGGCGAGGAGAAGGTCGCCCGGCACAAGAATCAGGGCCGGCTGACGGTACGCGAGCGCGTCGATGCCCTGATCGACCCCGGCAGCTTCCACGAGATCGGCGCGATCGCCGGCAAGGCGACCTATGACGACGACGGCAACCTGACCGACTTCGTGCCGGCCAACCTGGTGACCGGCCGCGCCAGGATCGACGGGCGCGCGGTGGTGATCGCCGGCGACGATTTCACGGTGCGCGGCGGCGCGGCCGACGCCGGTATCCGCGAGAAGCTGATCCAGGTCGAGCAGATGGCGAACGAGCTGCAGCTGCCGATCATCCGCCTCGTGGACGGCACCGGCGGCGGCGGCTCGGTGAAGTCCATCGAGATGCAGGGACGCACCTACATCCCCGCCGTGCGCGGCTGGGAGACCTGCGTCGACGACCTCGGCGCGGGAGCGGTCGTCGCGCTGGCGTTGGGCTCGGTGGCGGGGCTGGGCGCGGCCCGGGTGGCGGCGGCGCACTACTCCCTGATTGTGAAGGATACGGCGCAGATGTTCGTTGCCGGTCCACCGGTGGTGGCGCGGGTCGGGGAACAGCTCGACAAGAACGCGCTGGGCGGCGCCGAGGTGCATGCAAAGAACGGCGCCGTCGACGATCTCGTCGCCGCCGAGGCGGAGGAGTTCGCGCGCACGCGGCGGTTCCTGTCCTACCTGCCGCCGTCGGTGCATCAGGTGGCCGAACGGACCGAGCCGACCGACGATCCGGCGCGGCGCGAAGACTGGCTGATCGACGCGATCCCGCGCGACCAGCGCAAGGTCTACAAGATGCGCCCGATCGTCGAAGCGGTGGTCGACCAAGGCTCGTTCTTCGAGATCGGTAAGCTGTGGGGCCGGGCGGTGATCACCGGCCTGGCGCGGCTGGACGGCTGGCCGGTGGCGGTGCTGGCATCGGACCCATACCACGGCGGTGGCGGCTGGTCGGCGGCGGCCTCGGAAAAGGTGATGCGTTTCGTCGACATGGCCGAGGCGTTCCACCTGCCTGTCGTGCACCTGGTCGACATTCCGGGCTTCATGATCGGGCGCGAGGCGGAGGAGCAGGCGACGATCCGCTACGGCGTGCGGGCGATGACAGCGGTGTACCAGGCCACGGTGCCGTGGTGCTCGATCCTCGTCCGCAAGGTCTACGGCGTGGCCGGTGCGGCGCATCGCAACAACGCGCGCTACGGCATGCGCTATGCCTGGCCCAGCGGCGACTGGGGCTCGCTGCCGATCGCCGGCGGGCTGGAAGCGGCCTACAAGGCAGAACTGGAAGCCTCGCCCGATCCGGCGCAGCGGCTGGCCGAGATCGAGGATCGGTTGAACCGGTTCCGCTCGCCGTTCCGCACGGCGGAGACCTTCCAGGTCGAGGAGATCATCGATCCGCGCGACACCCGCCCGCTGCTCTGCGAGTTCGCCAACCTGGCCGCGCCGCTGCGCAAGGCGGGCCGGCCGTCATTCGGGCTGCGGCCCTAGCCGTTAACCATTTCCCTTACCGATATGTAAACGCGGCGGTGACACAGTTGGCGCGTTAGACCTCGAGAACGGCAAACCGTCGGTAACGGCGGGGCGCAAAGCCACCGGTCCGGATGTCCCGGACAGCGGAGCCACCGAAAGGAACGCAGATGGAAGTAGCCACGAGCGCTGCCCTCACTCCCTCAGTCGCCATTCCGAAGCAGGACGGCGGCGGTCGTGTCGGTCCGGTAGAACCGAAACAGGCCGCCGAAGATGGCCGTGCCAAGGAAGACCGCGAAGTGAGCGAGTCGAGGGTCCAGGATCAGGCGCAGAAGTCGGACGCTGGCCCCGGGGTCGGCGTCAAGATCGACATCACAGCTTGAATCCAGGTCATCAACGGCCGGCGGCGTAGCCCGTCCTGCGCGGGTCCGCGCCGCCGGTCAGCGTTCCCTTTGCCGGGTCGGCCTCGATCATGCAAATGGAACCGGCCAACCGGTCCCAGTCGTCGAACCAGTCGACGCCGTGGCCGCGTGCGGCAAGATCGCGTCCCACCTCTTTCGGCATCCGCCGCTCCAGCTTGAGCAGTCCGTCGCGCGACAGGTGCGGGTCGAACGAGTCCGGGAAGCTGTAGGTGGCGAAGCGCGGTCGCTCGACCGCCGACTGCACGTTGTCGCCGCGGATCACCACGTTCAGGAAACACTGCACCATCGCCTGGATCTGCACGTCGCCGCCCGGCGTGCCGAAAGGCAGGCGCCAGCCGTCCGGGCCGACCGCGATGGCGGGGTTCGGGGTCAGGCGCGGCCGCTTGCCGGGCGCCATCACCGCGGGGTGTCCCGGCGTCGTCCACGACTGGTTGCCGCGGCTGGACACCGCGAGGCCGGTGCCCGGCGTCACCGGCGTGTCGTGCGACGTGTCGGACGGTGTGGCCGAGAACACCATGCCGTCGCTATCAACGACGCAGGCGTAGGAGGTGTCGCGCGGCAGCGCCACCGCAGCTGGCGCTGGATCGGGCGCACCGGCGGCGCGGGCCGGATCGATGCGCCGGCGTTGCTCGGCGGCGTAGGTCTCCGACAGCAGCCGGTCGAGCGGCACGTCTACGAAGCGCGGGTCGCCGTAGTGCGCTTCCCGGTCGGCGAAGGCAAGCTTCAGCGCCTCGACGATGCGGTGGGTCCAGTCGGCCGGCCGATCGGCCAGCCGCGCCATTTCCGCTGGCGGTAGCAGGTTCAATGTCTGCAGCAGCGCCGGGCCCTGGCACCATGGACCGCAGGCGAAGACGGTGCGGTCGCCGTATCGGGCCGATACCGGCGGCTCGAAGCGTGCCTGGAAGCCGGCGAGGTCGTCGTAGGCGAGCCAGCCGCCCTCGTCGCGCTGGAAGTCGGCGATCTTCCGGGCGATGTCGCCGCGATAGAAGGCATCGTGCGCGGCCTGCAGGCCGGCTTCGCGGTCACCGCCCGACGCCGCTTCCTGATCGGCCATGTACTGCAGCGTCGCGGCCAGGTCGGTCTGGCGGAACACGTCGCCGACCTGCGGCGGCGCGCCGGCCGGCAGGTAGATCGCGGCTGACGATGGCCATTGGGCGTAGGCATCGCGGTTCTTGGCGACGAGCTCGGCCATGTTCGGGTACATGACAAAGCCTTCGCGGGCGTGCCCGATGGCGGCGCGCGCGACGTCGGCGAACGACATGCGGCCGAAGCGCTTCAGTGCGGCGATCCACGCGGACGGCGCGCCGGGCACGATCGAGCGCCGCACGCCCGGTGGGATCAGGCCGTCGCATTCGTTGCGGAAATAATCGACGTCCGCGGCGGCGGGCCAGATGCCCAGACCGTCGATCGTGACGACCTCATCATTGGACGGATCGAGGATCATCGTCGGCGCGACACCGGCGACGTTCACCAGGTCCGACTGCACGACCGCGAGGTTGATGATCGCCGCCACGCCGGCATCGGCGGCGGTCCCGCCGGCTTCGAGAATCTCGTAGGCGGCGAGTGACGCAAGGTAGTGGCCGGCGACGGCCATGTGTTTCGTGCCGCGCAGCGGGGGCCGGAACGCTTCGATGGCCATGTGGTTCCTCCCTCAGTCCGGTCCGGCGAGCCAGGCGTCGATGGCGGCGAGGCCGGCGGCTTTCGCCTCGGCCGGCGCCCCGGAGTGCTCGAAAGACGCGCGCGCGAGCGTGGCGATGCGCTCGTCGGACAGTTTCAGCGCGTCGCGGCAGAGCTCGAACTCGTCGACGAGGTCGGGGCCGAAGAGCAGCGGATCGTCGCTGCCGATGTTGCAGGCGACGCCGGCGTCCATCAGCGCCGGCAGGGGATGCTCCTCGATCGTCCGGTAGACGCTGAGCTGAATGTTGGAGGAGGGACAGACGTCGAGGCAGACGTCGGCGCGGGCCAGACGCTCGACCAAGGCCGGGTCTTCCGCCGCCAGCACCCCGTGCAGCACGCGGTCGGCGCCAAGCCGATCCAGCGCCCCCGCCACCGATGCAGGGCCGCCGCCGGGTTCGGGCGCGATCTCGCCGGCGTGCGGCGCCGACAGCAGGCCGACGTCGGCGGCACCTGTCCGATAGACCTCGGCGAAGGGCGCCGGCGGGAACCCCTCTTCCGGACCGTGCAGACCGAGCGCCACGATGCCGGCATGCCGACCCTGGTAGCAGGCCATGCCGCTATCGATCATGTGGGCGTCCTCGCGGACCAGGGCGGACGTGATGCGCGCGCGGCGCATGCCGTTCTCGACCGGACGCGACCGGTCCGTCCCGGCGACGAAGCCTATGCCCACACCGGTGGCGCGGCTGGCGGCCTGCGCGGCCTCTAGTGCGAACAGCCAGCCTTCCTCCTGGGTGTCGAAGACGCGGTGCGGCTCGCCTTCGCGCAGATCGCTGTAGCGGTCGGCGTCGAAGGATGGCTCGATCCACCACACGCCCTGCTCGGCCGCGTCCTCGGCGACTTCCAGGATCAGGCGGGCGAGGTCGTCGCGGCTGCGCACGCAATGGCTGGCGGCCCAGTAGACCTGATTGAAGCCGCCGAAATTCTCGAACACCTGACCGCGCGTGTCCGGCGGTCGCGTCACGCCGTAGCGCTGGCACAATTCGTCCAGCGTCGCGGGTCGCATCGCGCCTTCCAGGTGGATGTGCAGGTGCGCCTTGGGCAAGGCGCGCAGGTCGCGCTGGGTCATGTTCGGATGGCCTCCCCGAGGCCATCCTGCCCGCAGTTCGGCTGGGACTCTAGCCCTGCACGAGACGCAGTGGCGCGGTGCTTTGCGCCGGGGTGGCGTCGGTGCGGATCTCGACCAGCCGCCGCAGCATCGCCTCGTCGTCGAGGCTGACGATCTCCTCGCCGAATTTCGCGCCGATGGCCTGGCGGAAGCGGGTGCGCAGATGCTCGTCGGCGACGGGGCTGGTGTAACCGACGCGCACGGCAAAGCGTGTCAGGTCGTAGACCAGCTCCGGCAGCTCGGTCGCGGCGCACAGCGAACGCAGGCCGTGCGGGCCTGAATCCTGGATCAAGGTCCGGGCGGCCGGCAGGTCGAGGTCGGCCAGTCGCGCGACCGCCGCCTCGAAGAAGCGCATCTTGCCGTCGCAGATCGCCCGGAGCAGTAACCGTGCGGTGAGTCGTTCGCGCCGCATGAGTTGCTCCGACAGGTCGAGCAGCTCGGAGTCGGTCGCTTGCGGCGAGATCAGGTCGAGCAGCGAGCGTTCGCGGCTCCAGTCGACCAGCTCGTCGACCTGCTCGTCGCTCATCTGGCCCGACTTGCGCAGTCGGCGGCGCATGTTCTCCGCCACGATGGCGACCAGCCTCTCGGTCAGGCGGGCCGGCACCTCGCGGCGCTCGGACATCGCCTCCATCACCATCTCGGCGCCGGAGAAGAAGTCGATCACCTTGGCGCCGACGGCTTCGTCGATCATTGCGCCGTCGTTGCGCATCAGGGTCAGCGCGACATTCTCGTTGCGGGTCTCGATCAGCGCGTCGCAAACCGGCGGGGTGACCCGGTTGCGGCTCGCGATCGCCATCTGCACCGGTTCGCCGCGCGCCCGGACCAGCTCGATCAGGTCGGACTCGGCGAACACCAGCGAGGTGTTGAGGATCGGCACCGCGATCTCGTCGATGTCGTTGGCGAGTTTGAGCGCCACATCGCGCGGCAGCTTCGGCGCATCCTTCAGCGCCTCGCACAGCGCCATGCGCACGCTCGCATCGACGTCGCGCAGCATCGCCCGGACGATCTCGTCGGCGAGCTTGGCTTCGTTCGGCGTGAGATCGCGGTCGCCCCACAGGTTGGCGATACGAACGGCAAGCTCCGCCCGCACGTCGGGCGAGGGGCTGGCCATCAACCGTTCGACGTCGGCCTTGCTCAATCGCTTCATGGGTACGCTACTCCGATGACAAGGCGGTCTTTACGCCGAGCATCTCACCAAAGTGGCGTTAACGAAGCGATAAGGCGGCCTCCACGCCGGCGGCGAGGTCAAGCAACGTGGCGTCGTCGCCGGTCTCGCCCATCAGCATCAGCCCGACGGGCAATGTCCCGGTCTCGTGGATCGGCAGCGAGACGCCGCAGCGGTCCAGGAAGTTACCGACCGAGCTGTTGCGCAGGATCAGCAGGTTCTGGGTCGTGTAGGCGTCGTCGTCGGCCAGATCGGCGATGCGCGGGGCCACCACCGGCACGGTCGGCAACAGCATGGCGTCGAACTGTCGCGTGATCGCCGACGCATCGGCCTGGAGCCGCCGCCGGTGCTCCAACAGGTCGATGTAGTCCGCCGACGTGATCGCGGCGCCGCGGGCGATGCGGCCGGAGACGCGGGGATCGTAGCCGTCGCCTTTGGCCTCCAGCAGCTCGCGATGCCAGGCGTAGGCCTCGGCGGCTGCGAATCCGCCCTTGGCGTTAACCGCGCCGAGCTCGTCCAGCGCCGGGATGGTCACGTCCTCCAGAACCGCGCCGGCCGCCGACAGTTTGTCGAGTGCGGCGCGGTAGGTCTTGGCGACGTGATCGTCGATGCCGTCGTTGACGAGGTTCGCGATCACGCCGAAGCGCATGCGGTTTGCCGGACGTGGCGTCGGCGCGACGTAGGCTTGTTGTGCCATCACCGCGTCGATGCGGGCGCAGCAGTCGACCGAGGCAGCCAGCGGGCCGATCGAGTCGAGGCTGGTCGACAGCGGCAACACGCCGTCTATCGGCACGCGGCGCGCGGTCGGCTTCAGCCCCGTCAGTCCGCACAGCGCGGAGGGAATGCGGACCGAGCCGCCGGTGTCGGAGCCGATGCCGGCGAAGGCCATGCCGTCGGCAACCGAGACCGCCGCGCCGGAGCTGGAACCGCCGGGGATGCGCTCGCGGTCGGCCGGATTGCCCGGCGTGCCGTGGTGCGGGTTCATGCCGATGCCAGAAAAGGCGAACTCGGTCATGTTGGTGCGGCCCATCAGCACCGCGCCCGCCGCTTTCAATCGTTCGATCACGGGGCAATCCGCGGTCGCGGGCGGGGCGTCCTTCAGCACCACCGATCCGGCGGCGGTGACCTGTCCGGCGACGTCGAACAGGTCCTTGATCGAGATCGGGATGCCGTCGAGCGCGGAACGGGTCTGGCCGTGCTGCCGTAGCAGGTCGCTGGCGCGGGCCTGGGCCAGCACGTCGGCGCGGTCGAACTGGACGAAGGCGCGCGCGCCCTCGCCGGCCGGGTTCTCGATGCGCTCCAACGCCGCCTCGGCCAGCGCCTGCGACGAGGTCTTGCCCGCGGCGAGGTCGGCAGCGTCGGAAGCTGGTTCATGCCGGGCTCACCTTCGACCATGGCGAGGGGATGTAGGCGGCGCCGGCGAAGCTGCCGTCGGCCTCCCGCGCGGCCAGATTGGGGCAGGCGAACAGCGCCGGGAAGACGCCGTTCTGCACCACTGTGGTTTCGAATTTCTCGGTCAGGGTCGGGATCACGGCTTCGCCCAGTGTGTGGTCGGCGAGGACCGTTTCGGTGCCGGAAACATCGATCCGGCCGTGATGCGCGGCGTCGTTCAGGCTCATCCGGTAGTCGACCAGGAAGGAGATGAGCTGGAACACCGCCGGGAAGATGCGCCGCCCGCCGGACGCACCCAGCGCCACCTGCAGCCCATCGTCGCGGTGGAAGAAGGTCGGGCACATGTTCGACAGCGGCCGGGCGCCGGGGCGGATTGAGTTCGGCCGGTCAGGGCGCGGATCGAACCACATGATGCCGTTGTTCATCGTGATCCCGGTCCCCGGCAGCATCACCTTGGAGCCGAACAGCGACAGCAGGGTCTGGGTCAGGGCGACGAAGTTGCCGTCCTTGTCGACCACGCTCATGTGCGTTGTGCAGGACGGCGCCTTGCTCTCGTCGGCGTCGCCCATGGTCTCCAGCCGGTCAGCATAGGTTTGCATCAACGCCTCGGCGTAGGCCTGGAAGGCCGCCGCGTCCGGCGCGCCGCCGGGCGACAGCTTCTCCGCCAGCATGCGCAGTGCCATCTGCAGGCTCGGCCCGGCCGTCAGGCCCGGCGCGGTGAACACGGTGGCGTCGCGATAGCGCATGGTGTCGGCCTCGACCACGCGCGCCTGATAGCTCGCGAGGTCCTCGGCGCTCATCCGGCTGCCGCCGGCGTTGAGGTCGGCGACCAGCGATTTCGCGATGTCGCCTTCGTAGTAGTCGCGCGGGCCGGCATCGGCGAGGCGCTGGAAGGTGTCGGCGAGGTTGCCGAGCTTGATGCGCGGGATCGGACCGCCCCACTCGCCCGACGGGACGTGACCGCCCGGCAGGTAAGCGTCGGCGCTGGCCGGGAACTTCGCCAGGGTGGCGGCGCCGGAGGCGATCTTCAGCGTGGCGTACCAGTCGACCGCCATGCCCTTGCGAGCGGAGTCGATGGCCGGCTGAACCGCGTCTTTCCATGAGAGCGTGCCGAACTTCTCCAGCGCCAGCGCGACGCCGGCGACATAGCCGGGCACGGCGACGGAGTGGTAGCCCTCGACGTTGCGGTTCTCCTGCACGCTGGGCCAGCCGAACAGGTCGCCGCCCGAGCCGCCGACCAGCGGGTAATCGGCCGGGTCCAGCTGCTTCGGCGCCAGCATGCCGGCGTCGACCACGTAGGCCTTGTTCTCCTTGGCGAGGTAGACCAGCAGCTGGCAGCCGCCGCCCAGGCCGCTCATCCACGGCTCGACGGTACCGATGGCCAGGCCGGCACTGACCGCCGCGTCCGCGGCGTTGCCGCCGGCGCGCAGCACCGCCGCGCCGACGTCAGAGGCCAGCGGATGCTGCGAGGCGATCAGGCCGCCCTTGGCGCCGGTCACCGCCGGTTTGGTGACCGTCCAGGTGTCGATCGGCCACTCGTTGTCCTGGGTCGTCATGTTCGTTTCCCTGTGTCGGATTGTCGGTATCGTGCGCCGCCCGGTCCGGAACGACAAGGTCGGGTGCGACGAGGTCAGCGGCGCTGTGCCGTGCCGCCCTTCAGGAACG
>CAZVLI010000094.1:0-9339 GCA_964627965.1 uncultured Rhodospirillales bacterium | reverse complement strand
CGTTCGATCTTCGCGGCGCCGGTGTCCATCAGGCAGATTTCGTTGCCGGCGGCGCAGACGATGTGCGTCGCGTTTCGCCCCCACGGCACGCGCGGCGTGACGCCGGAAACCTTGCCATCGGCGAGGGTCAGATCGCCGTCGGCAATGGTCAGCGGGCCGTTCGGCACCTCGATACCGTTGCGGGCCAGCAGCCAGGCGCCGAGCAAGGTTTCGGCCAATGGCACCGGCGCGGCGTGGCGTCCGGCGGCCCGCAGTAGCACCTCCGCCTCTGGCCAGCCGGCGCCCGAGCCGCCTTCGTCTTCGGGTACCAGGACCATGGTGAAGCCGGCATCCTCCAGCGCCTCCCAGAGCGGTGTCGGGAAGTCGCCGTCCTCGGCGGCCTGGCGCAGCTCGCGGGTGCAGTGGTCGGCGAACAGCCGGTCGGCCTGTTCGCCGAGGTAGTCGCGCAGTTCGTCGCTCATCGCAGGCCCAGCCCCCGCGCGATGATGCCGCGCAAGATTTCCCGGGTGCCGCCGCGCAGCGAGAAAGACGGCGCGACCTGGGTCAGGAACGCCATCACCTGGTTCAGGTCGCTGTCGCTGCCGAAGCTCGGCTCCTGATCGAAGGTGTCGTACGCCGTGGTCGTCATCGCCTGCTCGAAGGAGTTGCCCAGGTCCTTGACGATGGAACCGGCCAGCGCCGGATCCTCGCCGGCCTGCAACTGGCCCGCGACCGACAGCGACATGCGTCGCAGCGTGGCGAGGTGCGCGACCGTGCGCCCGATGGCGACCGCGTGCCGCTCGCCGGGATCCTGCGTCGCCTCGGCGATCATTTCGACCAGGAGCTGGTAGGTGGAGAGATAGCGCTCCGGCCCGGCGCGCTCATACGCCAACTCCGCCATCACCTGGCGCCAGCCTTCGCCTTCCTTCCCGATCAGCGCTTCGGCCGGCAGCTCGACGTCATCGAAGATCACCTGGTTGAAGTGATGCTGGCCGATCAGGTCGGGGATCGGGCTGATCTGGATGCCCGGCGTGTCGAGCGGGATCAGGAACTGCGAGATCCCGTCGTGCTTGCGTTCCGCCTTCGGGTCGGAGCGGAACAGGCCGATCATGTAGTGGCAGTTGTGCGCGTTCGAGGTCCATACCTTGGTGCCGCTCAACAGCCAGCCGTTGTCGGTCTTGGTCGCGCGGCTGCGGATCGAAGCGAGATCGGAGCCGCTGTCCGGCTCGCTCATGCCGATGCAGAAGAAGCACTCGCCGGCGGCGATCTTCGGCAGGACGGCCTGGCGCTGTTCCTCGGTGCCAAAGCGCAGCAGCGTGGGGCCCGACTGGCGGTCGGCGATCCAGTGCGCGGCGACCGGCGCACCGGCGGCCAGCGTCTCCTCGATCACCACATAGCGTTCCAGGTAGCTGCGCTCGTGGCCGCCATACTGTTTCGGCCAGGTCAGGCCGATCCAGCCGGCATCGCCGATCTTCTTGGAAAACTCGGCACTGAAGCCGGTCCACGACTCGGCGCGCTTGCGCGGCGGATAGTCGCCCAGCTCGCGCGCCAGGAACTCGCGCACCTCGCCGCGCAGCGTCTCCGCACTGTCCGGCAGCGCGACCGACCCGAACTCGAACGCGTTCATCATCACTCCTAGCTCAACGGCAGCATCACGTGTTGCTGGTAGGGGGGACGTTGCGTCAGCCCCTCGTACCAGCGGCGCAGGTTCTTCAGATCACCGTGGTCGACGTCCAGCGCATACCAGCGATAGGTAAAGGCCCCGACGGGGATGTCGCCGACGGTGAAGGTGTCGCCGGCCAGGTAGGGCTTGTCGGCCAGCGCGTTGTCGACGATGCCGAACAGGCGCAGGCAGTCCTCGGTGGCCTTGGCGATGGCGGCCGGATCCTGCTCCGCGGCCGGTGTGCGCACGATTTGCCAGAACAGCGTGCGCATGCTGTCGCCCAGCACCGTGAGCTGCCACTCCATCCACATCTCCGCCGTGGCGCGGGTCTTGAGATCGGTCGGCCACAGCCCGCCGGGATCGTGCTTCGCCGCGAGGTAGCGCGAGATCGTGTTGCTCTCCCACAGGACGAAACCGTCCTCATCCATCGTCGGCACCAGCCCGTTGGGATTGAGAGCCAGGTACCACGGCTCCCGGTTCTTGCCGAACGCCATGCCGGCGTCCTCGCGCTCGTGGTCCAGGCCGAGCTCACCGATCGTCCACATCGCCTTCTGGACGTTGATGGAGTTGGCCCGGCCCCAGATTTTCAGCATGTCTTCGCGTTCCCTCGATGCCCATTGCGGCCATTCTCGCATTGTCGCTGCGGCGCGGCCATCCTATAGAGGGAGCGGGGGATGCATGGGGGGCATGTCTTGAGCGGATACCGGCTCGACTTCCCGGTTTCTTGGGACCAGCTACACCGCGACGCCCGCGCGCTGGCCTGGCGGCTGATGGAACGCGGCCCGTTCACCGGCGTCGTCGCGATCACCCGTGGCGGCCTGGTGCCGGCGGCCATCGTCGCGCGCGAACTGGACCTGCGGCTGATCGATACCGTCTGCATCGTCACCTACAAGAAGGAAGACGATGCGCAGGCCAAGACCCGCGGCGAGCCGGAAATCCTCAAGCCCGTCACCGGCGATGGCGAAGGCATGTTGATCGTCGACGATCTGGTCGACACCGGGACCACCGCGCGGATCGTGCGCGAAATGCTGCCCAAGGCCCACTTCGCCACCGTCTACGCCAAGCCGGAGGGCCGGCCGCTGGTCGACACCTTCGTCACCGAGGTCAGCCAGGATACCTGGATCCTGTTCCCGTGGGATGCCGAGCTCAGCTTCGTGCGCCCGGTGATCGAGGCCGGAAAGGAACGCCCATGAGCGATGCGCCCAACGAAAGCGTCGGCCAGATACCGTTGCTCTACCGCCAGCCGCGCCCGCTGCAGCGCGAGCGCCACGGCGGGACCTACTTCGTCCCGCCGCCAGGCTATGGCTTCGCCGCGAATATCAACGCGGTACCGCTGAACGCGACCGAGTTCGCCGTTGCCTCGCGCCACTACCCGATCATCTTCGCCGGTGCGGCGCCGCATCTGCCGCTGGCGGTGCTGGGGCTCCGGCCCGGCCAGAACCTGATGCTCGATACCGCCGGCACCTGGGCGAAGAACGCCTATGTGCCGGCCTATATCCGACGTTACCCGTTCATTTTCCTGGAAGATCAGAGCGGCCAGCGCCTGACATTGTGCGTCGACGAGGGCGCCAACATGCTCTCCAACACCGCTGGCGAGCCGCTCTTCGTGGATGGCGAGCCGGGGCCATTCGTCAAGCGCGCCACGGACTTCTGCGCCGCCTTCCAGCGCCAGCACGTCGCGACCCGGGGCTTCACCGCCGCGCTGGTCGAGCACGATCTGCTGGTCGAGAAGGCAGCCACCGCCAAGCTGCCGACTGGCGAGGAGATCAAGCTCACCGGCTTCCGGCTGGTCGACGAAAAGAAGTTCAACGACCTGCCCGACGACGTCTTCCTGGACTGGCGCCGCAAGGGATGGCTGCCGCTGATCTACTTCCACCTGATCTCGGTCCACAACTGGGGCCTGGTGGCGGAGCGCATGAACAACTGACGGAGCGCGGGATGAGCAACGAGAAGGACGTCGCGGAGCACTACGGCAGCGGTGATCTTCTGGCCCGGATCGAGGCGGCGCTGGCGAAGGCCGGCGTCGATCCGGCAAAGCCGGAACCGGCCCAGCTTGCTCCGGTCGACGAGTTCCACATCGGCGGCGCGCCGGCCACCGAAGCCTTCGCTGCCAAGTTGCCGTTCAAGCCCGGCGACCGGTTGCTCGATGTCGGCTGTGGCCTTGGCGGCCCTGCGCGTTTCCTTGCCGGTCGTTGCGGCGCGCACGTCACCGGCATCGACCTGACGCAAGAATATGTCGAGGTCGCCGCCGAACTCAGCCGGCGGACCGGCCAAGCCGCCAGCACCGCCTTCGATGTCGGCAGCGCGCTGGCCATGCCCTATGGCGACGGTAGCTTCGACGGCGCCATCACCGTGCACGTGGCGATGAACATCCACGACCGCGAGGGGCTCTACGCCGAGGTCGCGCGTGTGCTGAAGCCGGGCGCGACGTTCGGCGTCTACGACGTGATGAAGGGCAACGCGACGCCGATCGACTATCCGGTGCCGTGGGCGATGACGGAGGCCACCAGCCGCCTGTGCACGCCGGCCGAGACACAGACGCTGTTGCAGGGGGCGGGCTTCGAGGTCGTCGATGTCGAGGACCGCACCGGGCACGCGAAGGACTTCTTCGCCAAGGCCATCGCGGCGGCCAAGGCGGCCGGCGGGCCGCCGGCGGTCGGCTTGCATCTGCTGACCGGCGAAACCCACGCGCGGAAGTTCGCCAACATGCTGAACGCGGTCAGCGACGGTCGTCTGGCGCCATCGATGATCGTCGCGCGCAAGCCCTAGGGACGCGTCATCCCGCCCACCGCCGTCGCCCTTCGCCTCGCCGCCTTCTACGGCGTCTACTTCGCCTATGCAGGCGTGATGGCACCGTTCTGGCCGGTGTGGCTGGCCAGCCGCGGCGTCGGTCCGGCCGAAGTCGGCCTCATCCTGGCGGCGGGACAGTGGGTGCGGGTGGCCACGGGGCCGGCGATCGCGTCGCTCACCGATCGATGGGGCCGGCGCCGGCGAATGATGCTGGCGCTGTCGCTGATCGCCTTCGTGCTCTACGCGCTTTGTGCCAGCGCGGCCGGGTTCTGGCAGCTACTGGCGCTGAGTGCGCTGGCCGGCGCGGCGACCGGCGCGCTGCTTCCGATCGGCGAGACGGTGACGCTGGCGCACGCCTATCGGCACAAGCTCGACTACGGGCGCATACGGCTTTGGGGATCGCTGACCTTCATCGGCGCCTCGGCCGTCGTCGGCTATGGCGTGAAGCTGGGCGGCGTCGACGCGACGCTGCTCGCGATCCTGGCGGCGCTGGCCGCGACGGTTCTGGTCAGCCTGGCGCTGCCGCGGCCGCCGCCACGACCGTCGGCGCCGAAGCGAGGACTCGTTGCGATCGCCAGCAACCGGCCGCTGCTCGCATTCGCGCTCTGTGCCGGCCTGATCCAGGCCAGCCACGCCATGTTCTACGGCTTCTCCAGCCTGCACTGGCGCGGGCAGGGCATTGGCGGCGGCATGATCGGCCTGCTGTGGGCGGCCGGCGTGATCGCCGAGACCGTCCTGTTCACCTTCTCCAACCGCGTGGTTGACCGGCTCGGCATCGTCGGACTGTTGCGACTGGCGGCGGTGGCGGGGCTGTTTCGCTGGCTCGCCTTCGCGGTCGATCCGGGGCTGGGCTGGCTGTTCCCGCTGATGACGCTGCACGCCTTCACCTTCGGCGCCACGCACCTGGCGACCATGCATGCCATCACCCGTCTGGCGCCGGCGGAGAGCGCGGCCACGGCGCAGGCGCTCTATAGCGCCGGCACCGGCGTGATGATGGGAGCGGCGGCCAGCTTGTCCGGTTTCCTCTACGAGAGCATTTCGGTTACCGGCTACCTGGCGATGGCGGCATTGGCGCTGGCTGCGGGCGTCGTGACCCTGTGTCTTGCCGAGCCTAAGATCGACCGCTGAGCAGGAGGGCGGGGCATGCGTCTGGCGGGGCACGGCCGCTACGACTATCGGGGTATCGAGGACCGACCGGACTATGCCTGGCCGAACGGCGCCCGGCTCGCGGTCTACATCGGCCTCAACCTGGAGCATTTCGGCTTTGGCGAGGGCTTGGGTGCCGAGCTGGCGCCGGGCGGGCCGCAACCTGACGTCCTCAACTTCGCGTGGCGCGACTACGGCAACCGGGTCGGCGCCTGGCGCATGCGCGAAGTGTTCAACGAGCTCGGCCTGCCGGTCAGCTTGCTGGTCAATTCGACCATGTACGACTACGCCCCGGCACTTCTCGACGCCTACCGTACGGACGGCGCCGAGTTCGTGGGCCATGGTCGCTCCAACGCCGAACGCCAGGGCACGCTCGACGAGGCGGCCGAGCGCACGTTGATCGCCGAGACCACCGCCGCCATCGCCGCCGCCGAGGGCGGGCCGCCGACAGGCTGGCTCGGTCCCTGGATCTCGGAAAGCCACGCTACCCCGGATCTGCTAGCCGAAGCCGGCTATCGCTACGTGCTCGACTGGGCGATGGACGATCAGCCGGTGTGGATGCGGACTCGTGCCGGACGGCTGCTCGCCGTGCCCTATCCGCAGGAACTGAACGACATCCCCGCCATCGTCGCGCGCAAGGTCGGCGCCGCCGAGTTCGCCGACATGATCGTCGACAACTTCGACGAGATGCTGGAGCAGAGCGCCCGGCAGCCGCTGGTCATGGGCATCGCGCTGCACGCCTACATCGTCGGCCAGCCCTACCGCCTGCGCCACCTGCGCCGTGCGTTGCGCCACATCGCCGAGCGCCGCGACCGGCTGTGGCTGACCACGGCAGGCGCAATTGCCGACTACGTTGCCGGCCTGCCCTCGGGTACGGTGCCGGGTGACGATGACCATGGAGGTGCACCATGACCACGGCTGACTGCTATCCGCGCAATCTCATCGGCTACGGCGCCAACCCGCCGCAGGCCAACTGGCCGGGCGGCGCCCGGCTAGCGATCAACTTCGTGCTGAACTACGAGGAGGGTGGCGAGAACACGTTGCTGAACGGCGACGCCTTCTCGGAAACCTACCTGCACGAGATCCCGGGCGGCGAGCCGCTAATGGGGCTGCGCAACACCAACGTCGAGAGCATCTACGACTACGGCGCGCGCGCCGGCTTCTGGCGCATCATGCGCCTGTTCGGCGAGCGCGGCATGAATTTCACCTGCTACGCCGTGGCGCGTGCGCTGGAGCTCAACCCGGATGCCGGCAAGGCGATGATCGACGCTGGCCACGAGGTCGCCAGCCACGGCTACCGCTGGATCGACCACCAGTACATGGACCCCGATACCGAGCGTCAGCACATCGCCAAGGCGGTCGAGATCACCGAGCGGGTCTGCGGCCAGCGCCCACTCGGCATCTATATCGGCCGCCTGTCGCCCAACTCCCGGCGCCTCATCGTCGAGGAGGGTGGCTTCCTCTACGACAGCGATGCCTACGACGACGACCTGCCGCACTGGCAGACCGTCGACGGCAAGGGCCACCTGGTGATCCCCTACACGCTGGACAACAACGACATGAAGTTCGCGGTGCCGCCCGGCTTCACCTCGCCGGACGGGTTCTTCCAGCACCTGAAGGACAGCTTCGACATGCTGTACGCGGAGGGCGCGACGCATCCGAAGATGATGAACGTCGGCATGCACTGCCGCATGGTCGGGCGGCCGGGCCGGGCGATGGCGCTGGCGCGCTTCCTCGACTACGTGAAGGGCTTCGACGATGTCTGGGTCGCCAAACGCATCGACATCGCGCGGCACTGGATGGCCGAGCATCCATACAAAGCATGAGGACAGCGGCGAGATGTCGCGAGGCCGGGCGGGGCCACATGGCGACGGACGACGCCGTTCGCGCCAAGATGGGCTCCGCTTGGCCGGCCCCATTGGATAAGCTGTCCGGCATAACGAAACTTGTACCCGAGTAGGAACAGGAAGAGACGTCATGAATGCACCCGCCGAGGCGCCCGCGCTGCTGGAGCGGCCCGAGCCGGCCATCGCCTGCCTGGCGCTGAACCGGCCGACGCGCAAGAACGCGCTCGACCTGGAAATCCGCGAGATTCTGCTCGACCACCTGACGACGGCAATGGAGGACCCCGAGGTGCGTGCCATCGTCGTTTACGGCAAGGGCGGCACCTTCTGTGCCGGCGGCGACATCACCACCATGAAGGACACCAGCCCGGAGGCGGCGCGCGCCCGCATGCAGCGCGGCCATCGCTTCGTACGCCAGCTCTACGCCTGCGAGAAGCCGGTCGTCGCCGCCGTGGAGGGGTATGCCGTCGGCGCCGGTGCGGGGCTCGCCATGCTCGCCGACAGCATCGTGATCGGCGAGGGCGCCACGATGGGCTTCCCCTTCTTCAACATCGGCCTGATTCCGGATTGGGGCATCCTGCACACGCTGCCGCGCCGCGTCGGTGTCGGCCGCGCCAAGCAGCTCCTGCTCAACGCGCGCATGGTCAAGGCGCCCGAAGCCGTCGAACTCGGCATGGCCGACCAGTTGGTCGCCGACGACCAGGTGATCGAAACCGCGTTGGCCCAGGCGCGGCGCTTCGCGCGCCAGCCGGCGCACGCCTTCGGTCTGGTGAAGCGCCAGCTGCACATGTTCCCGACCGATTTCGACATGTCGCTGGAGACCGAGACCATGGGGCAATCGCTGAACTTCGGTACCGGCGACTTCGACGAGGGCCGCGCGGCCTTCCTGGAGAAGCGCAAGCCGAACTTCGGGTAGCGTCATGTCCGGAAGCTACACGACGCTGGAGCTCAGCCACGCCGACGGCATCGCGACACTGACGATGAACCGGCCGGAGGTGCTGAACGCGGTCAGCTCCACCGTCTTCGCCGAACTGCGTCAGGCCTTCGAAGCGATCGCGGCGGACGGCGAGGTGCGCGTCGTCGTTCTGCAGGGACGCGGCCGAGCCTTCGTCGCCGGCGCCGACATCAAGGAAATGGCGGACATGGACCGCCAGGCGGCCGAGGCGCGGTCATGGAACGGCATGCGGGTCTACGACCAGATACGCCATCTGCCACAGCCGGTGATCGCTTCCGTCGGCGGCTACGCGCTGGGCGCCGGCATGCTGCTGGCACTGGCCTGCGACATGCGGGTAGCGGCGGAGGGCGCCGAGTTCGGCTACCCCGAAATCCGCCTCGGCATCTTTCCGGCGACCGGCGGCACGATCCTGCTCGAGCGCCTGCTGGGCTCAGCGACCGCGCGTTACCTGTGCTTGTCAGGCGTCCGCTTCCCGGCCCGGCGCGCCTACGAGCTCGGCATCGTCAACGAACTGGTTGCGGATGACGAGCTCGCGGCGCGCACGGCGGAGCTGGCCACGACCATCGCCGGCTACAGCCCGCTGGCGCTACGCGAGTTGAAGGGTGTGCTCAACGCCTCTCTCGAACGCGACTTTGCCGGTGCCCGCGAGTACGAGATCGAAGCCTACGGCCGCTGCTTCGACAGCGATGACCGGCGCGAAGGCATGCGTGCCTTCCTCGACAAGCGACCGCCGCGCTTCACGGGGCGCTGAACGGGATGCAGGCACAGCCGGCAGGTGGCGAACAGGGGCATTCGGCCGTTTCGGTCGGCCTGCTGGTCGCCTGCCTGAGCTGTGCCGCCGCGGCGGGAGCCGTTGCGCTGGGCCTGCACCCGGCCGTCGGCATCGGCGCGCCGGTCATCGGCACGCTGGTCTGCGCCTTCCTGCTCTGGCGCGGGCGGGGGCGCGTGTAGGGAAAGGTGTA
>CAZVLI010000093.1:0-9391 GCA_964627965.1 uncultured Rhodospirillales bacterium | reverse complement strand
TCTGGCGCTCGCCGGATCGGTCGGATTGAACAACAGGCAGTGCGAGAACTTGGCACGCCAGCCGGCGGTGAGCTGCCAATTCTCGCCTTTAATATCATGAACAACAGTCGAGTGCGGCCAGGACAAAAGCGTCGGGATAACGAGCCCCACACCCTTGCCCGAACGTGTCGGCGCAAAGCACATCACATGCTCCGGCCCGTCATGGCGCAGATAGCGCCCCTTCATCGTCCCAAGGAATACCCCTGCGGGATTGAACAGGCCCGCCTTCTCGATCTCTGTCTTCGACGCCCAGCGCGATGAGCCATAGGTGGTCACCAGCCGGTTCTGCCGCGCCCGCCAGAGCGATCCAATAATAGCGACAATGACGCCGAGGACGCCGCCCGCCGCCGCCATCGCCCCCGCGCGGTTGAAGATCGCCGGGGCGTAGGCCTCGTAGGCGTACCACCACTCGAATAGCCGCCACGGCAGATAGATCGGATAGTTTCCAAGCTCGAACCAGGCCGGGCCGAGGCGCGGCTGGTACCCAAGCTGTCCTGCCGCCCACTGCGTCGCGAACCAGGCAGCGCCAATCACGATGGCGAAGACGGTGATAACTTGGCCGATAAGAAGCTTGGTTGGAGTCATCGATCTTTTGCCGCTTCGTTTGAGCAAAACGCCCGTCGCTGTCGGCAAAAGATCGCGGTGAAATCAGCGTTTAATCAATGAGGTAACTTCCAATGTAATCCAAGTATTCATAAATAAAGAAGCAAGCGCCAGTTAAGGGAAAGATAACCCAAGATCGTCCGGACTTATTTTTGAAGGGCGGAACCGCTATGATCTTGGACGGTGTTGGACCGAAGCGACCGCGCGTTGCGAGAAGCGCGCAAACGCTGTCTGGTGGGGGTTTTGCAGGGGCTGAGAAGGAGATGATCTATGCTTTTCGCTTGTCGTTCCGCCCTGCAGGGTCTCGCAGCGCTCTCGTTTGCCGCGTGCGGCGTCGCCAACGCGGCGACAGCGGCCGAGTACGAGGTCCGCGCGTTTGAGGGCGGACCCGCCTGGTTCGTCTATGACGAGCCCGTCGATGTCGCCCTCCATGTCCTGAAGCCCGACGAGCCGAAATGCCATGAGGTCGGCGAGATCGTTCTTCTGTTCGAAAATCGAGATCAACTGCGCGACGAAGCCCTGATCGAATCCGCCGCGCTCACGGGCATGAACCATTATGCCGAGCTTTGCCGGTCGCTCGGCGCCAATCCGTCGAACCAGCGCAAGATCGCCGGCATCATTGTCGGCGATGGCGTGCCCGATGCGCAGGGCCGGGTTATGGGCGACGCACGCGTCCTCGACGCCATGGTCTCTTCGTTCACCGGCGCGTATCAACTTCGGGTTCGCCGCAACACGGTCGTCGCCGCCGCGGGCGCTGATAATGCAGCCGCTGCCATCATCGCAGACCGGGACGAACGGCTGGCCGCGGCGCAGGCCGAACGGGCGGCGGGCGATCGAGCCCGCGCCGAAGGGCGAGCCGCGGAGATCGCCGAGATCCGCGCCACCTATAACGCGGCCTTGGCGGAAAGCGTTGCCAAGGCGCAGCCGGCAGGACTGATCGGGCGGGTAACCGGTGGTGATCGCGCTGCGCTGACCGGTGTCTGGTCCGCCAGTCAGTCCGACTGCGCCAACGAGCGCGTGATCCTGTTCGAGCGCGACGGCAACGGCACGGTCGAATGGTGGCGCGCCTCGCACGAGGACATCGGCCTCCTGCCATGGCGGACGGGCCGGTGGGAGCTGCGTGATGGCACGGTGATCATGAGCTTCAACCACCGCGTCGAATATGACCGCTTCCGGCAGGACCTCCAGTCGGGCGCCATCAATGAGACCGTCCAGTTCGACCTCAAAGACGTTGACGGGTCAGAGCTTAGGCTTGCGGCCACCAGCGGCGGGTTTTCGCCGGAAGCACTGTTCCTCGGCGGCGCTGAAAAGCTGTTCGTGCGTTGCGGGGAGTGATCGTCGGACGTCTTCGAACAGACAGAAGTGGTCTTCCTGGGCGGTTGCCCGCGGGCGCAATTTCGAAATTACAATGCGGTCATACGGTCAATACGCCTCATAGCGTCGTTCACGACTTCACCGAAGCTCTTGGTAGTCCTCAAGACAGAGCACCAGGGACTCTGTTGGTCGCACTACTACGGCGTTGAGAACTTCCCCCAAGTTGCCTCAGTGGCCCACCAGATGATCTTACCGCCAAACAGGATAGCGGCGCCCAATATCCACCAGGAATAGGGACCGAGTGGAAATAGGCCAAACCCGTGAAGGACTACCGGGATGATCAGAACCAGATAGAACGGCCCTGTGAAGCGGCAATGCACGCGCCCGCAGCGGCGAGCGTTCATGAGGCAGGCCGTCCCCATCCAGAGCAGGGCGGCTGACCAGACCAAAGTGCGAGCCGGTGCGTCCACGAGAGAACCGGCAATAATGGCCAGCGACGGCACGCCCCAAGCGAGAGCATAAGCGCGGAAGTTGCCAGCCCAGTCTTTTGCTATCCGTTCGGCCGCCTCGCTCATTACCGATTACCCGGCACAGCACGACAGCTTGGACACGTCCATGTCGAACGTCTGGGCAGCGAGCTTCAAACCTTCGACCGTGGTGAGGTATGGGAAGATCATGTCTCCGAATTCAGCGTAGGTCATACCCTGCTTGATAGCGAGTACCGCCGTCTGGATGCTGTCGGCGCCCTCGGGCGCCAGGATGTGGGCACCGATCAGTTTGTTGGTCGCACTGTCGGCGACCAGTTTGATCAGCCCGCGCGTGTCGCGCGCCGCGAGCGCACGCGGGACGTTGTCCAGGGACAGAACGGAGGTTTTCGCGTCAATTCCCTGAGCCCTGGCGCTTGCTTCGGTGAGACCCACGCTCGCCACCTGCGGGTCGGTAAAGACGACTGCCGGCATCGCCAGATTGTCGTAGCTCCGACCATCACAGTTCATGGCATTGAATGCCGCGATCTTCGCACCGTAGGCAGCCATATAGACGAACTGGTCGCGCCCGGTGACATCGCCGGCGGCATAGACGCCGGCCTTGCTCGTGCGCATCCGGTCATCGACTTCGATCCCGCCGTTTGGCAGCAACCGCACACCGGCCTCTTCCAGGCCCAAGCCTTCGGTGTTGGCCTTGCGGCCTGCGCTCAGGAGAACGCTCCGCGCTTCAAGGGTTTCGGTTGTACCGTCAATGACGGCTGAAAGACCGATGCCGTCATCGTTCGTGCCGATGCTCTCGTATCCGTCGACGCGCTGAACCGTGATGCCTTCGCCTACGAAATAGCTGGCAAGGGCTTCGCTGATCTCAGGTTCGCCTTCCGGTAAAAGGCGGCTGCGGAACAGGATCGTTACCCTCACGCCGGCACGGGCAAACATCTGCGCCAGTTCGCAACCGATATAGCCACCGCCGACCACCACCATGGAGTCGGGCAGGCTTTCCATTTCAAAAGCCGTCGTACTGGTCAGGTAGGGAATGTCCTCAATGCCGGGGATAGTCGGCACGAACTCATGCGATCCTGTCGCGATAATGACCTTGCCGGCATGAATATGCTCGCCGTCCACAGTGACGCCGCCATTGCCAAGACGGGCTTTTCCTTCCAGGTAGGCAATCCCGTTGTAGGCCGGGAGCAAGTCGATGTATTTGGCCTGGCGGAGCGAGGCCACCAACTCGTCCTTTTGCGCCCGCAGTGCGTTCCAGTCCTTGACCCGGCCCGCCGCCTCGACCCCGGCAAACCGGGGCGCGGACTTGGCATGGTGAACCGCCTCGGCGGCGCGGATCAGAGCTTTCGAGGGCACGCAGCCCACATTAACGCAAGTCCCGCCAATCGTGCCGTGCCCGATCAAAGCGACCTGAGCGCCCTGTTCGGCGGCGGTGATGGCGGCCGAAAAGCCGGCCGATCCCGCGCCGATGACGGCGAGATCATACCTTCCGTTTGGTTTGCCGGTACCGCAACACTGATCGGTCATAGACTGCTTCCTTTTGCATCGGCCGATTGGCCGCTTTGCCGCCGTATACGGGCGCGCAGATAGTAGGCGTAGGCCGCCACGGCGACGGCGGCCGCCATGGAGATGCGCAGCGCGTATCTGAATTCGAGCCAGGAAAGGAGTGCGGAAAGCGCAACGACCGCCACGACGATCACGGGCGTCGGCGACGGACCCTTGCGGCCGGAGCGCAGATAAAGCGCGTAGGCGATCAGCCCCATGGAGGCGAACAAGATCGGGAACAAGCCATAGTCCAGCCAGCCGACGACCGCCGATAGTCCCACAAACCCGACGAGAACGACCAGGGCAGGCGTGAAACAACAAATGGCGGCGATGGTCGCCCCTATGGAGCCCGTGCGAAGTAATTTCTTGTCGTTCATTGGTCGGTCTCTCCTACCGGCATTGCCGGGGTCCGCCGCCCCTTGCGCTTACGGAGAATCGCGAGCACGGCGATTCCCGCGACAAAGGCAAGGCCTGCCGTCACAGCCACATCGAAACCGCCTAACCCGGCCGCAATGCCCGTGAAAATCGAGGCGATCACTGCCGGCCCAAGAATGCACACGGCACAGAGAGGCGCGATGGCAACAGCGGCGACAAGACCGGCGAGGAGTTTTTCATTCACGGTCGTCTATTCTTTCACCGTGGAGGGAAAACCCATATCGCCAGTCGCGACGGTCAGCGCCGCCACTTCGGTTTTGCTGTCGTCATAGGTGACGACCGCGGATTTCTCCGCGAATGAGACTTCGACATCCGTCACGCCATCGACAGCGGCCAGAGTCTGCTTGACGATGTAGGGACAGGACGCGCAGGTCATCCCGCTGACCTCCAGGGTCACGGTCTGCTCCCCCGCGAATGCCGAGGTCGCGGTCAAAAGAGCTCCGGCGAAAATAACCGTTCTTAGGGTGGCCTTCATGTTGATGGCTCTCCTTCTCTAGGTTTCTAAGTGCCGAGCAACATCGGCGCGACATACGGAAAGGCAATCGCTGCCGCGACCAGTGCGGTCGCAAGCCACAGGGCCAGCTTCACGATCCGATTGGGTAATGGCCGGGCGCAGCCCGACCCATCGGCACAGATTGCTTTGGGCTTGCGATAGACGAGCCAATAGCCGTAACCGAGAAAGCCCAGCGTGATCACCACAAAGATCGGCTGATAGGGCGCAAGAGACGTGAGGTTGCCGATCCATGCGCCGCCGATCCCAAGGCTGAACAGCACAAGGGGCAGGATGCAGCAGGATGAGGCGGCGACCGCGCCCAGGATGCCGCCGGCTGCCACCCAGGTCTTTCGGCCTTCGTCGCCAGTCGCGGTGCTTAATCCCACATGCTCATCGGCTTGAGCCACAATATTTGCTCCAATCTTCCAATGCATGCTAATTTAGGGTCTGTAGTAACTACAGGTTCAAGAGGTTTTTTACGGAATGGTGTTCACGTCGGCGAGAGGTCCGATCAAGCGCGGCGAATTGTCGAAGCGCTCGGGCTGCAACATCGAGACGATCCGCTACTACGAGAAGATCGGATTGCTGGCAGAACCCGGCCGGTCCGACGGCGGCCACCGACTTTACGAACCTGCGGATCAGGCGCGGCTCGGCTTCATCCTGCGCGGACGGGAACTCGGATTCTCTATCGACGAGTTGCGCAGCTTGCTCAGCCTCGTTGATTCCAATACGTATACCTGCGGCGAAGTGCTGGCTCATACCCAGAGCCACCTCGACAGCATCCGAAAGAAAATCACCGATCTGCGACGATTGGAGGTGATGCTTTCCGAGGTGTCGGCCAAGTGTCAAGGTGGCGACGTTCCGGACTGCCCGATCATCGACGCCTTGCAGGATGCAGAATGACGATACGCGACGATGAACATCGATACCGCTCAAGAACTATGTGGCGCGAAGAGGATGATACCGGCCCCAATCAAGACAACACTGGCGCCGATCAAATCCCAGCGATCGGGACCGACGCCCTCTACGACCCAGAGCCACATCAGCGATGCGGCGATGTAAACGCCTCCGTATGCCGCGTAGGCACGCCCTGCCGCCTGAACGTCGGCAAGGGTCAGCAGATAGGCGAAGAGTGCCAATGAGGCCATGCCAGGTACGAGCCACCAGATCGACTTGTCGAGACGGAGCCACGCCCAGAACGCGAAACATCCGGCGATCTCTGCAAGAGCGGCACCGATATATGCGGCAATTGTGGTCATGCTATTTCCATAACAAACGGTGTGCCGCTGCCGCAATTTTCGGTTTCGGCGATCAGAGCCCGTCAACAGGCGACGGATTTTACAGGCGTCCGCAAACACCCATTGCTTCATAGAGTGGAACTGCCTCAATCCGCGTGAGGCGGCCGCCATTTCTGGATGCGGTTGTTGAGAAAATCGGCCACGAAGACGGTGCCGTCATCGGTGACGGCTACCGCCATCGGATGACCGAACTGCCCGGTGCTATCACCGCTTACGCCGAAGGCCGTGAGAAATGTTCCGTCGGGCGCGAACTTCTGGATGCGGTCGTTGTAGAAATCGGCGACGAACAGGTTGCCATCGGGGCCGACCGCCAATCCCGTCACGGTCGCGAACCAGGCATTGAAGGGGCCGAAGATGTTCATCGCGAACGGTCCGCCCCACTTTCGCACGAAACCGTCATTCGTCTTGAAGGCCTGGACTCGGTCGTTATAGCCATCGGCGACGTAAAGCGTTCCGTCGGCGCCCAACGCCACGTCGGTCGGATAGTTGAAGCGACCGGCGCCGATCCCGATCTCGCCGGTGGTGCCCCACTGTCCGGCGAAAGAGCCGTCCGGGCGCAGGTGCTGGACCCGCTGGTTGTAGAAGTCGGCGACGAACAGATCGCCGTTGGTGGCGACCGCGACCCCGCCCGGCGCGTTGAATTCGCCCGGTCTGCTTCCCGGACCGCCGATCACGCGCATGGGTGTCCCGTCCAGGGCGAAGACCTGAATGCGGTCGTTGAAATATTCGGCGACGTGGAGTTCGCCACCACGAATGGTCAGATTCATGGGACGGCCGAGCTGGCCGATGGCTTCGCCGGGCTCGCCGAAGCTGCGCAGGAAGTTGCCGTCAACATCGAAGACCTGGATGCGCCCGTTGCGCGAATCCGCGACGAAGACTTCCTCGCCGGCCACGGCAATCCCGGTGGGATCGTGGAACGCGCCGGGAGCGCTCCCCTTGACGCCCCAGGCCGCGACAAAGACGTAGCCTGGCTCCTTGGCGGAGGGGACGAAGGCAAGATAGGCGGCGAGCAAAACCGCGACGATCACCAGAACCGGCGCCGCGATCCATTTCGTGATTCTCCGGCGTTGCATACCCTCGCCGCCTTTAGAAGTTGACCCGGAACCCGGCGCGCACGGTGAAGTCGTCCTCCAGCGCGTCGCCGTTCAGGTCCTGCACGACCGGCACTTGAACGATCGCCTCGACGATCCAGCGCTTGGTCACATATTGCAGACCCGGCGCGAGGAAGAGCGACGTCCCGCCGGAATTGGGGTCATCGATGCCGCCTATCTCGTTCTTTCCCCGGTAGCGGAGGTTGCCTTCGAGCACACCGTAGAGAAAGCCCGGCACGCCCGGACCCAGCTCACGCGGCCACAGTCGGTACTGCAGCGAGGCGTCGAACCGCGCCTCGTCGCCGAATTCGAAGCCGTTCGTCTCGGTGTTGATCTTGTAGCTCGCCTGCGCATCGATCTGATAATCCAGCGTCTGATAGGTCACGACCACGCCGCCGAACGGGTCCCACGAGCCCGAGCCAAGCTGAAGCGTCGCTGGCAAGCTGCCTTGGCCATCGCTGTCGTCATCGTCTCCGGTCGGCATCTCGATGCCGGCGAACGGTGCGATGCGGAAGGTGCGGCCCGGCGCATCATCCCGGTAGGCCGTATACCGGCCGAAGAGCCGCGCGTCGCCGATGCCGCTGGTGCTCCGGGTTATGCGGGGCCCGCCGGCCGTTGTCAGGTCGAGATCCTTGTCCAGATAGGGAAGCACGGCAAACGCCGCGAATCTCCCGGTCACGCCGTAGCCCAGAACCGAGGTCGCGCCCAGAACCTCGACCTCCCGGTCAGCGGGAGACGGGTCATCGCCGGCTTTCCGATAGAAGAACTGCTCGCGAAAAACGAACTCGCCTTCCGCCACCGGCAGCGCCGTATTGAACGTCTGCGGTGCGGCAATGGTGGGTGCGCTCAGTATGAAGACCAGAGGGATGGTACAGCCGGTCGACGCCAATATCCGGGACCGCCACATTCAATCCCCTTTCCGTTTGAACCCGCGCATGGTGAAGCCGGCCCGGTCCACAGCCTCCTTGGCCTGTTCTTCCGTCAGGCGCGCACCCGGGCTCATCGTGACGGATACCGTGCCGCTCTCGATATCCGTCGACACGGCCTCGACGCCGTCGATCCGGCCGAGCTGCTTTTCGATTCCATAGGCGCAAAAGGGACAGGCAAGACCGTCGGCCTGCAGCACGTAGGCTGCGCTGTCCGCATCGGCGGAGGCGGTGCCAGGTGTTACCGCAAAGATCGCGACGACAGCAAACAGCACACGGATCGGCCCGGATATCTTTGATCCAACGCTCATGGCTTTTTCCCGCGTCAGCCGAACAAGATCACGACAGCGGCTGACCGAGGCCGGCCGCCTTCAAGGCATCGGTTTGCGGTCCGCGCCCGGTGCAGCAATCCGCCAGCTTGCCGTCGATGGCGACCGCCGGCACGGAACGGACGCCCAATCCCTTCGCCCTGGACGCGACGTCCGCGCGTTTCATGTCCAGAACTTCGACCTCGCAGGACGGACAGGCGAGGTCCTTCACCAGCGCGATCGTTTCCTCGCAGGCTGGGCAGCCAGCACTGAAAATTTCCACTTTGCGTTTCTGTGGCATGTCATCTCCTTGTTTGCTGTGGACTGAGCGCTTCCAGAATCGTGCAACGACCCGCGGCCGGCCCCCGCTTCGGACACGCGGCAATCAGCTGCTTCAGCGCCGATCGGATGGTCCGAAGCTGTGCCATCTTCCGCTCAACCTCCTCCAGCTTTGCCGAGGCCTGCGCCTGCACGTCCGCGCAGTCCGTCTCCGGGTCGGCGCGCAAGGACAGCAACTCGTCGATCTCGCGGAGCGAGAAGCCGAGTTCCTGGGCTTGCCGAATGAAGCGGATACGCTCGATGGCCTCCTTCGAATAAACGCGGTAGCCGCCGCTCTTCGGCCTCAAGGGCTGATCAACAAGCCCCTTGCGCTCGTAGAATCGTATCGTCTCGACGCCAACGCCTGCCTCTTCGGCCGCTTTGCTGATTGTTCTGTCACTCATTCCTGTTCACCTCTCCAAAATTTGCACTCCGTACCATGATACGGAGTCAAGGGCCTGATGAAACAGCCACGAATGATCGACGGGCGAAGGCGTTGGAGCCGCGTCTCCAACGTCGACCCCTATGGAATTCCC
>CAZVLI010000092.1:0-9531 GCA_964627965.1 uncultured Rhodospirillales bacterium | reverse complement strand
TGGTCGACAGGTTGCCGATGACGGCGCCGGCGTCGTTCTCGTCGACGTCGGTGGCGTCCAGGGCGATGGCGGTGGGCGCGTCGTTGGTGTCTTCGATGATGGGTGGCGTGGTGTTGGTGGCGCTCGGCTGGGCCGACGGGGCCTCCTCGGGAACAGTGTCTTCGACTGGGGTGTCGGCGGTCGGTGTCGCGGAGGCGGTCGGCGCCGGTTCGTCCTGTGCTTGCACCGGCGGCACAACGGTTGTGTCGTCCGGCGTCGCGTTGACATCGGTCGTCGGCGTTGGCCCATTAGCTGTCTCGTTGGGCGTATCGTCGTTCGTGGCCGAAGCTGGACTTTCGGGTTCGACATCCTCACCGCTATCGCCGTCGTCACCAGGCTGCGGTGACGCCTGCGGTGCGTCTGGAGGGGTGGGGGCCGTAGCAGCCGGCGACTGCGGCGTGTCCTGAGGCGCCTCGCTCGCGGGATCTTGCGGTGTTTCGGCAGCAGGGGCGCCGCTGTCGCCCGATGGATTCGGCAGGCCGCCGCCTGACGCGCCCTGCGCCGAAGTGGCATCCCTGCCGCCCCGTTCCAAGGGATTGAGCGACTGATCGTCGGTCGCGCCGACGATTGTGGCGCTGGGGTCGGCTGCATTGCCTTGCGATGAACCGAAACCACCGGTGCGTGCAGGACCATTGGCGGCGTCGTCGCCCGCCGCATCGGAAGCCTGGCTCAATGTTGCTGCATCCGAAGCGGTGGCCGTTACCGTCGGTGGCTCGGTGGTGCCGGCTTCGGATCGCGCTGCCAGCCCGTCGCGCATGAGACCGCCGGTCTCGTCCTCTTCAGCCTGGCGACGAACTTCGCCTTCGTCGGTGTCGTAGCCGACGACCTCGTTCTGGCGCGCCCGAACCTCCTGGTTCGCCTGCTGACCGGACTGTTGCAGCGCCCGTGCAATTCGTTCGGCTACGGCACCTTCGTCGGCGTCGTCGATCGTATGCTTCAGATCGTCGGGCATAGTACGTCCATCCCAGCTTGCCGTGGCTCATGCGCGCAGGCCGGCTTTCAGGCCTGTTTCAGCCTGTCTTCCTTACAGCAGCCGTCCTAATGCCCGGTTGAAGGGTTTAGTTAACGGTTATGCCCACAAGCCCTGATAACCGGGCTTGGTAAGGGTCCGTTTACCCTATGGATGCAGATTTCGGATGTCCGCTCCCGTACACGGTCCGGAGGGTGGGCGGTTCGCCAATCGTGCGAAGTGACCAGAACGTTGGGTAACAAGCTGGATTCTGTACCGCGCATCGGGATGAGTGGCCGGCATGGCGCGGAAGTGCTGTTGGCGAGTGCGGCACTCAACATCCTGTCGCTAGGCGTGCCCATCGCCATCCTTCAAGTCTATGACCGTGTTGTGCCTTATCAGGCGACTGCAACGCTTTCGGTATTCGTCCTGGCGCTCGGCATCGTCGTCATCATGGACATGCTGCTCAGCCTGGCGCGCGCCTACGTCAGCGGCTGGAGCGCCGCGCGAATGCACCACAAGCTGGCGTGCGGCATGCTCAATCGACTGTTGAGCGCCGACCTGCGTGCCTTCAGCGCCAGCCCGCCGGGCGTTTATCTGAACCGTCTCCGCGGCGTCGACGCGATCAAGGGTTTCTACGGCGGGCAGGGCATTCTTCTGCTCGTCGACCTGCCATTCGCGTTCGTCTTCCTGGGCTTGATCTATGTCATTGCCGGCCCGCTGATCCTGGCGCCGATCGCCATCATCCTGCTGCTGGCCTTCGTCGCCTCGACCGCCGGGCGGCGCCTGTCCGACTCCCTGAAGTATCGGGTCGAAGCCGACAATCGCCGCTACAACTTCATGATCGAGGTGCTGCAAGCGGTGCACACCGTGAAGGCGCTGGGCATGGAAGCGCTGATGGTGCGCCGCTACGAGCGTTTGCAGTCCACCTCGGCCGCCGCCAACTATCACGTCAGCGAGACCAGCGCTGCTACGCGGAATGTCGGTCTGACCTTCTCCCAGCTCACCACGATCGCGGTCGGTACGTTCGGCAGCACCCTGGTGATGGACGGCGCCTTGTCGATTGGTGGGCTGGCGGCCTGCACGCTGCTCGCCGGGCGCGTGGCGCAGCCCATGCTGCGCGCGCTTAGCATCTGGACGCAGTTTCAGAGCGTGCAATTCGGGCGCGAGCAGATCAGAGCCATCGAAAGCCTGCCGCAGGAGCCGAAGGGCGAGGTGCTGCCGGATGCGGACGTGGCGCCTTCCGTCGAGTTGAGCGACGTCCGCTTCTCCTACCGTGACGATCTGCCGGTTCTGTTCGACGGCCTTTCGCTGCGCGTCGAGCCGGGCGAGACCATCGGCGTCTCCGGCGGCAACGGAAGCGGCAAGTCGACACTGCTCGGCCTGATGATGGGCGCGTTGTCGCCGACCGAGGGCAGGCTGCGGATCGCCGATCACGACATATCGGCACTGGATCCAACGGCATTCCGACGCCAGGTCTGCTACCTGCCGCAGAAATCGGTGATGTTCGAGGGCACGATCCTCGACAACCTGACGCTGTTCCGTGGCAATCGCTACGCCGCCAAGGCGATGGAGTATGCCGACCGGCTGGCGCTGCACGAGGTGATCGGGCAGATGCCGCAGGGCTACAGCACGATCATCGAGAACGGACGCAGCAGCCGCATTCCGAGCGGCGTGCGGCAGCGCATCGCCCTGGTGCGGGCCCTGACGCTGGCCGATGATATCAAGCTGCTGCTGTTCGATGAGGCGTACTCGAACCTCGATCGTGAGAGCGACGATGCGCTGCTGGCGCTGTTGAACGAACTGCGGGCCAGCGCGACGACCGTGATCGTGAGCCATCGTCCGTCCTACCTTGGCCTGGCGGACCGTACCTTCGTGCTGCAGAAAGGCGTCCTGGTCCAGGGCGGGGGCGGCGCACGTCAGCAGCTCGAGAAGCTGCAGAAGGAAATGGCGTCATGAGCGAGGCTGTGGTCAGCGATCTCGGCCGCAGTATGGCCGTCCTTCCGGCCTACCGCCGCGATGGCGAAGACGCGCTCTCCGCGGCCGCGGCCTGCATGTTGCGGCTGCTGGACGCGGTCGAGTGGGAAAACCAGCCGCGCCATCTGGCCGAGGCGGTGCCGCACTTCATCGACAATCTCGATGTCGCCGACGTGCGTGCCACGCTGGCGAATGTGCAGCTACGGACATTTGCCGTTGCCTGTCCGTCCGGTCACGTGCCTGACGGTGCGATGCCGTGTCTGTACGAGCCCAAGGACGGCGCGCCGATGATCGTGCTGTCGCGTGAGGACGGTCAGCTCAAGATTTTCGATGGCGCCTCGCGCGAAGAGCAGCTTCGTTCTGGGCCGCTGCCATCCGGCACCGCCTACGTCGTCAAGCGATCGGAAGAGCCGCTCGCCGGCCGGCAGGCGCAGAGCTGGGGCAGGCGCATCGCGCGGCGCTTTCGCCGGGCCTTGTTCTACCTGCTGCTCCTGACGTTCTTCTTCAGCCTGCTCAGCCTTGCGACGCCGCTGTTCATGAAGTCGCTCTACGACACGGTGATCCCGTCGCAATCGACGCTGCAGCTTGCCTATCTGGTCGCCGGCGTGGGCATCGCTTTGACGATGGAAACGGTGTTTCGGCGCTTGCGCAGCCTGGGTCTCGACAGCCTGGCGGGTCGCGTCGACTATCTCGTTGGGCGCGCTGCGTTCGAGCGGGTCATGATGCTGCCGCTCAGTCGTCTTGAGAACGAACCGCTCGGCCGCCAGGTGTCGCAGCTGCAGAGTTTCGAGGCGATCCGCGAGGTGTTCGCCGGCGCCCTGGGTGAAGCTCTGCTGGATCTGCCGTTCCTGGTTCTCTTCCTCTCCGCTATCGCCATCCTCGGCGGCTGGCTGGTGCTGGTGCCGGTGGTCGCGGCGCTGGTGTTCATTTCCGCGACGGCCGTGCTGCTCTCGCGCAATCGCGACGGCGACGGTGCCGAGAAGTCACGACAATCCCGCTTTCTCGTCGAGACCCTGTCCGGGATGCACGCCATCAAGTTTGCTGGCGCCGAGACCGTCTGGAACGAGCGCTACCGCGACCTCGCCGCCGCGACGGCGATGAGCGACTTTCGCCGGGCCATGGCACAGAACGCCAGCCTGGTGTTCAGCCGCCTGACCAGCACTTGTGCGGCGATCGCGATGATGGGGTTCGGCGCGCTCTCGGTGATCGATCAGTCGATGACGGTCGGCGCGCTGATCGCCTGCACCGCGTTGCTGTGGCGTACACTGACGCCGATGCAGTCGGCCTACATGGCGAGCAATCGCATTCCGCAGGTCCTGGGCAGCCTTCGGCAGCTCGGTTTCCTGATGCGGATGCCGGCGGAGCGCGAACCGGGCCAGATGCCGGCCTCGCGCGTGCTGAAAGGCAAGATCGCGCTCAAGGGCGTGGCGCATCGCTTTTCGGCCGATGCCGACGCGGCGCTGGGCGGTGTGTCGATAACGGTCGAGCCGGGTGAGATCGTCGCCATCACCGGACCGAACGGTGCCGGCAAGTCGACACTGCTGAACCTGGTCGCCGGTCTCTATCGCCCGAGCCTGGGCGCGATTCTGATCGACGGCGTCGATATTCGCCAGCTTGATACCATCGACCTGCGTCAGTCGATTGCCGTCATGCCGCAGACGCTTGAGCTGATGTACGGCACCGTGGCGCAGAACATGCGGCTGGCCGAACCGACGGCATCCGACTCGGACATCGAGGCCGCGGCGCGACTGGCGCACATCTACGACGACATCATGGCGTTGCCGTCGGGGTTCGATACGCGGCTGACGGAGAGCGTTCTCAGCGAGCTCACGGAAGGCTTCAAGCAGCGTCTGGCCCTGGCGCGCGCCTACCTCCGCGATGCGCCGATCATGCTGCTCGACGAGCCCGGCCACGCGCTGGACGACGTTGGCGACAAGGCGCTGATCGCGGCGCTGCAACAGCTTCGGAAGCGGACGACGGTCCTCATCGTCACGCATCGCCCGAGCCACATACAGATTGCCGATCGGGTGCTGATGCTCGACCGCGGCCGGACGGCCTACTTCGGCGATCCGGCCGGTTTCTTCGAGCACATCAACGGGAAAGCCGCATGACGAAGAAGCCCGTTGATCAGCGTCCCGGTGCCGCGCCCGCCTGGGCCCACCGCCACCAGCTCGGCTATCTGTCGCAGTCGGAAATCCTGGAGGAACTTGGTCCGGCGGGATTGCCGCGCGCGATCATGCTGCTCCTGGGCACGGTCGCTTTCTGCACTGTCGCTTGGGCGACTCTGGCCACGATCCAGCAAACCGCGAAGGCCAGCGGACAGGTGGTGCCGCAAGGGCCGATCCACCAGGTCGAACATGTCGAGGGCGGCAGCGTCGTCGAAGTGCTTGTCGCCGAGGGTGCGCTGGTCGACAAGGGGCAGGTGCTGGTGCGGCTGGCGCCGACCATGTCGGCGGCCGACTATCGGGGCGCCGAAGCGCGGCGGCTCGGGTTGGCGTTGCGGGTCGAGCGGCTGCGTGCCTTCGTCGAAGACAGAGAGCCGGATTTCGCCTTCGCGCCGTCGGCGTTTGCCGGTCTGGTCGCCGACCAGCGCGCGATCCTTTCCGAACAGCGGCTGGCCAGTCGTCAGGCACGTCAGGTCCTGGCGCACGAAGTGGCGCAGTCGCGTGCCGAGCTGAAGGCATTGGGGAGCCAGGCGGAGCGCCTCGAAGGCGAACTGCCGCTGATGCAGGAGAAGCGCGACCGCCAGCGCCGCTTGCTGGAAGAGTCGCTGATCACGCGGCTGGAATATCTGGACACCGAGCAGCAACTCACCGCCAAGCGCGGTGACCTTCGCGTCGTGGAAGCACAGATCGAGAAGGCGCGGCGGGCTTTGCAGTCGGCACAGGCGAAGCTGGCCGAGTTCGCGGCGCGCAGCCGCGACGAGGCGCTGGAGGAGATGGGCCGAGCGTCGGCCGAGCTGGCCGAAGTCGAGCAGACCGCGATCCGCTTCGGCGACCGTGTGCATCGCCTGGAGGTGGTGGCGCCGGTGCGCGGTCTGGTGCAGGCACTTGAGGCAAATGCCGTCGGGCGGGTCGTGACACCCGGCAGCCTGGTCGCCGAGATCGTGCCCGTCGACGAGGAACTGGTGGTCGAGGTTCGCCTCGATCCCGCTGACGTCGGACAGGTCGGGCCCGGCGACCGCGCAGTCGTGAAGTTCTCGACCTACGACTTCTCTCGCCTGGGCGCCGTGGATGGCATCGTCGACCGCGTGTCGCCGACGACGTTCAAGGATCAGGACGGCGAAATCTACTACAAGGCGCTGATCCGACTGGTACGCAACTACGTCGGGCCGCTGGCCGGGCAGAACCCGATCATGCCGGGCCTGGTCGCCGACGTGGAGGTGAAGGGCAAGACCCGGACCATCCTGGAGTACCTGCTGCACCCCGTGTTCCGTTCGCTCGACGTTGCGATGTCGGAGAAGTAGCGGTGATGCGCGCGCTGACATTGGCTTGCGTCGTGACGTTGCTGTTCGGGTGCTCGGTGACGCCCGAGCCGCTGTCGTCGGCGGAACAATCGGCGCAGGCTGAGGCGGACCGCCAGGCAATCCACGCCGCGACATTCGTTCCGGACAAGCCGCTCGGACTGCACGAGGCGATGGCGCGCGCCGTCGCCTACAACCTGAGCCATCGCGTCAGCGAGCTGGAACGCGAGATCGCCGAAGCGGAACTCGAGCAGCAACAGTTCGACTTGCTGCCCGCCTTCGATACGCGCGGTGGGCGCTCCTATCAGGACCGGGTGACATCGCGTAGCGACGACCGCAATGCCAGGACCGGCAGCGTCGGTTTTGCCTGGAGCGCGCTGGATCTCGGCGTGAGCTACGCGCGCGCGCAGCAGCAGGCGAACCAGGTGCTGGTCGCCCGTGAGCGCCAGCGCAAGGCAGTGAACGATATCCTGCGCGATGTCCGCGTCGCCTATTATCGCGCGGCGAGCGCCGACATCTTGCTGCGCCGGTCCGCCGAGCTTTCGAGCCGAATCCAGAAGGCGTTGGCGCGATCCGAACGCCTGCAACGTAGCGGAGACCGTGGTGCGCGCGAGACCGTCTCCTATCGCCGCGCATTGCTGGAAAGCATGCGCAGCGCGGTCGGCTTCCGTGCCGAGGCCGGTGTCGCCAAGGCGCGGCTGGCCGAGCTGGTGAATATCCCGCCCGGCGCCGACTTCGCGTTGGTGAGTCCGGCGGCGCTGAACCAGGTGCCGGCGGTGCCGCACGACATCGCGACGCTGGAGCAGATGGCGCTGTTCCAACGGGCCGAGGTCCGCATCGAGCAGTACGAGGCCCGCACCGACTACTGGCGTTCGCGCGAGCTGCTCTACTCGCTGCTTCCTGGCATCGACCTTGATGTGGCCGCGAACTACTCCAGCGACCGCTTCCTGGTTTCCAGCAACTGGGCCAGCACCGGCCTGCAACTGGGCATGAACCTGTTCAATCTGTTCGCCATCCCCGGCCGCTTGGCGGCGGAGGAGACCTCGCAGGCGGCGGCGAAGCAACGACGTCTGGCGCTGTCGGCGGCGATCCTGGCGCAGACGCACATCGCCTATCGCGACTACGGCCAGTCCCTGTTCCAGTATGCGATCAGCCGCCGGGTCGGCGACACCGACCGCGAGATGACGCGTCTGGCCAACGTCGAGAGCGACATCATCGACGGTGGCTACCTGGAAACCATCGCTGCCGCGGCACGCGAGCTGCAGTCCGGCCTGGACGAGCATCGCGCCTATATCGACGTGCTGCGCGCGCAAACAGAACTGCTGCATGCGACCGGCTCCGTCGATGCCGTCGCCGACGCCGCCAACGAAGGCCTCGACCGCATCGTCGCGCGCATCCGCGTCGTCTACGCCGACTGGGAGCAGCCGCTCGGGGCCGAGGAGTCGATTGTCGACGCGCCGATCCAGCACCTGATCGACGCGATCTGGCAGGACCGCGAGCCTCCCGAGACGGAGCTGGTAGTCGAACGTACCGTCGCGCCGACGGATCGCTCGCGCACGGTTCCGGTCGCTGTCGCAAAGCCGCCCGTGCCGGAGGCCAAGCCCGCGCAGGTATCACGGTCCTCGACTGTGAGCGTGGCGATGGCGCCACCCGCGCCAGGGCATCGGCCAATGCCGCAGGCCAGCGCTCTGCCGACATTGGCGACGCCGGGTGTGGTCGTCGACTACTCGGTCTTGGGCAATCGGGCGTACGTCGCGCCGCGGCACGTGGCGCCGCGTGAGCCGGCACCGCTGACCTTGCGCAGTGCCGACGGCCGGCTCGATATGGGTTCGGCCAACTAGCCTTTCGCGTTCTGGATGGCGCGCCAGACGCGTTCCGGCGTTGCCGGCATGTCGAGCTGGCGCACGCCGAGGGGCGCCAGCGCATCCATTACCGCCAACATGACCGAGGGCATCGCGCCCACGCAGCCGGCCTCGCCGGCGCCCTTGGCGCCGATGGGATTGTTGGCTGTTGGGACCGAGTTGGAGACGATGTTGATGCTGCACATGTTGTCGGCGCGGGGCATCACGTAGTCCATGAAGCTCGCGTTCAGCAATTGGCCGGTGCCGGGCTCGTAGATCACTTCTTCGCCGAGGATCTGACCGAGGCCCTGGGCGATACCGCCGTGGATCTGGCCTTTCAGCGTCAGTGGATTGATCACTGTGCCGACGTCGTCGACGACGTCGTAGCTCACGAGCTGAACCACGCCGGTTTCCGGATCGATCTCGACCTCGCAGATGTGGCAGCTGTTGGGGAAGGTGGCCCGCTCCGGCGCATAGGTAGCGTTTTCGTAGAAGCCGGGCTCGAAACCCTTCGGCAGCTTGGCGGGCAGGAAGGCGGCGCGCGCGACTTCCTTCAGCGTGACCGACTTGTCGGTGCCGGCGACCGTGAACGTGCCTTCGGCGAAGGTCATGTCTTCGGTCGACGCTTCCAGCATGTGCGCCGCCAGGATCTTGCCGCGCTCGATCAGCTTCTGCGAGGCCAGCATGACCGCCGAGCCGCCGACCGCCATCGAGCGCGAGCCGTTGGAACCCATGCCGAAGGCGACGCGGTCGGTGTCGCCGTCGATGAACTGCACGTCCTTCGGGTCGATGCCGATATTCTCGTGCAGGATCTGCTTGAACACCGTCTCATGGCCCTGGCCGTGCGTCTTTGTGCCCATCAGCAGCAGCGCGGTGCCGGAGGGGTTGAAGCGGATCTCGGCATATTCCGGCACGGGGCCGGCGGCCTGCTCGATAGCATTGACCAGGCCGAGCCCACGTAGCTTGCCCTGTGCCTTGGATTCCTCGCGGCGACGTTCGAAGCCGGCGACGTCGGCGACCTCCAGGCCCATGTCCATGTTCTTGATGAACTCGCCGCAGTCGTAAAACGGGCCGAGCGCGGTCCGGTACGGCATCTGGCCCGGCGTGATCATGTTGCGGCGGCGCAGCTCGATCCGGTCGATGCCGAGCTCGACGGCGGCATCGTCCAGCGCGCGTTCGATCAGGTAGATCGCCTCCGGCCGGCCGGCGCCGCGATAGGGCGCCGTCGGCGGCGTGTTCGACAGGATCGCGTCGATGCCGAC
>CAZVLI010000091.1:0-9548 GCA_964627965.1 uncultured Rhodospirillales bacterium | reverse complement strand
AGAGCGGCAGGCAGAACACGGTCGGGCCGAGGCGAAGCTGCTTGGTGCGTTGGGCGGCGGCGGCGAGGAACACCGAGGGGCTGGGCGCGATGCCGAGTGGCGTCGCGTGATGCTCGGCGAGGTGGTAGCCGTAGAAGCCGGCACGGTCGTACCGCTCCATCATCGCCAGCCGCTCCTCGAAGCAACTGTCGAGCGGCCGACCGGAAGCATCGAGGTGATCGAAGACGCCGATCTTCACGACGGCCAGCCTTCTTTCAGGAAACCCTCGACGGCGCTGTGCAGGCCCAGGCGGTTCTTTTCGAGCAGCAGCGTGTGGGTGCCGCGCCCGATCACGACGTAGCGCCGGTCGGCCGCGTTCTCCAGCAGGTTGAACACTTCCAGCCCCTTCTCCGGCACGGTCTCGCGGTCCCACTCGCCGACGATACAGAGCGTGGGGGCGCGGATCGCGGACGGATCGTAGGTCGGCTTCTCCACCGACCAGTGCTCGAACACGTCCTTCACCACGCCGGCCGGTGCGCGCAGGCGTGGCGGGTCGGTCTCGTTGCTGCGCGGATCGGTGGCGATGGCGTTGGCCGACCATTGCTCGACGAAACCGGGCGGCACCACGGCGCCCTTCTGTTCCGGGGTCAGCGTCACGGTCCAGCGATTGGTCGCGGCCTCGGCGTCGACCTCGCGATAGGCGCCGGGGATGCCGCCGGCGGCGACCTGGCCGGCACCGACCCGCAGCCACAAAACCCCGGACAGGACCAGCCGCTCGATCAGCTCCGGCCGCCGGCTGGCGACACCGCCGCCGATCGCCGTTCCCCACGAATAGCCGATCAGGCAGACCCGCTCGACGCCGGTCTGCTCGCGAATGAAGTCGATGGCGCGGACCACGTCGGCTTCCGCCTCCGCCGTGTCCACCAGCGGCGCGTTGTCGGCCGCGGGCTGGCCGAGTTCGGCCGGCCGGTCGGAGCCGCCATAGCCCAAGAGGTCGATGCACCAGGTATCGAAACCGGCGCCGGCCAGCCGGTCCATCCAGGAGACGCCCTCGACCGGATAGTCGAAGGTGATCGACGAAGCATAGGTGGCGCCGTGCACGAACAGCACCGTGCGCTCCGGGCCGACCTGGCCCAGTCCCCCCAAACGCTTGTTTCGAACCAGCAGGTTGAGACCGTCGCGGCCCGACGGCACGCGATGGTCGATGCTTTCGATGGTCACGGTGCCGGTCCCTCCTCGAGCGTCTCCGAGCCTCCCAAGCTTACCCGGCGCGGCATGTCGTTGGATATGAAGCTCTGTGCCACCGCCAAGCTGTCTCCATCTTCGTCACGCATTTCCCACGCGGTAGCCCACTTGGGCCAGCGACGACGTCACGCCCGAGGCCTACCTTGATTGAAGCTCATCTGTCGTGCGGTGGCCGGCGGCACCGACGACCGCGGACCTGTCACTTTTCCGGCGGGTCGGCGCTGTGATCGGAGTATCGACGTGCAAGACAGCATCCCGTCCCAAACCATTCGAAAGCTTCGTCGCCTGAAGCGTAAGCTGTTCGGATCGCCGATTGGCGATCGGAAGGTGTTTGGCATCGGTCTCAACAAGACCGGCACCACCACGCTGGGAACCTGCTTCACGCAGCTCGGCCTCAACCACCTGAGCGTTCGGCACGACCTGCTGATCAAGTACCGGGACGGACGGCTGGAGGACGTCTTCGCGGTCCTCGACCGCTACGACTCGTTCGAGGATTGGCCGTATCCTCTAATGTACCGCGAGATTTTCGAGCGCTATGGCAGCAAGGCCCTTTTCGTGCTGACGACGCGGCGCGACGCGCAGGTCTGGCTGAACAGCCTGAAGGCGCACAGCCTGACCACGCCGCCGGTTCACCACAGCCGCCTGCTCGCCTATGGCTACAACTACCCGCACGAGAACGAGCAACATCACCTGGACTTCTACGAACGCCACAATCGCGAAGTGCGCGCGTTCTTCGCTGCCAATGACGCCAGCGACCGGCTCCTCGAGGTGTGCTGGGAAAACGGCGCCGGCTGGCCGGAACTGTGCGCTTTCCTCGGCGTCACCAACCCGAACGTCCCCTTCCCGCATGCAAATCAGCGCCAGGAACCCGACGCTGCGCTGCGCGAGGCGAACCTCAAGGAAATCGAACGCGCGACAGGCGGCCCGTCGCCGGACGACGACGGGTCCCGCGCCGCGTCAGCCGCCTAGACGGTATCCAGGCTTCGTCTAAACCCCGCCCCAGACCTGCTCGGCGATCTCGACGCAGAACCGAAGCTTGTCCCACTGCTGCTCTTCGGACAGCAGGTTGCCTTCCTCGGTGCTGGCGAAGCCGCATTGCGGGCTGAGACACAGCTGGTCGAGATCGCAGTATTTCGACGCCTCGTCGATGCGCCGCTTGATCTCGTCGGCGCTTTCCAGCTCACCGGTCTTCGACGTCACCACGCCCAGCACCGCGCGCTTGCCCTTGGGCAGCAGCCGCAGCGGCTCGAAACCGCCGGAGCGCTCGTCGTCGTACTCCATGAAGTAGGCATCGACGTCGATCTGGTTGAACAGGATGTCGGCCACCGGCTCGTAGCCGCCGGACGCGATCCAAGACGACTGGAAGTTGCCCCGGCACAGGTGCATGGAGATCGTCATGTCGTCCGGTCGGCCGGCGATCGAGGCGTTGATCATGTCGGCATAGATCTGCGGCAGCTTGTCCGGGTCGTCGCCACGCTCGGTGAGCATGGCACGCTGAGCCGGGTCGCACAGATAGGCCATGTTGGTTTCGTCGAGCTGCAGGTAGCGGCAGCCGGCATCGGCGAAGCCGCGCACTGCCTTGGCGTAGGCCTTGCCGAGGTCGGCGTAGAACTCGGACATGTCGGGATAGACCTCGGCGCTGACCGCCTTGCGGCCGCCGCGGAAGTGCAGCACCGACGGCGACGGAATGGTCTGCTTCGGCGTCGCGCGGGTGTGCGACTTCACGAACTTGAAATGCTCGATCATCGGGTGGCCGTCGCAGCCCAGCTTGCCGACCACGCGCAGCCCCTTGGCCGCGGTCTGCTTGCCGCCCTTGAACTGGATGCCCTGCGACGCCTCGAAGGCCTCCACGCCGTCCAGTTCCTGCAGGAAATCGAAATGCCACATCGCCCGGCGGAACTCGCCGTCGGTGACGTCCTTCAGCCCGACCTCGACCTGCTTGTCGATCGCGGTCTCGATCGCACGATCTTCGATCGCGCGCAGCTCGTCGGCGGAAATCGCGCCGGCGGCGTGCTGCGTGCGCGCCTCGCGCAACGCCTGGGGACGCAGCAGGCTGCCGACGTGGTCGGCGCGGTAGGGCGGACGGGCGTCTGCCATCGGTCGGGCTCCCTGTAACGGTTTTCCGACCTATCTACACGGAATTCCGCGCTCCGGAAATGCCGCCGCTCGGCCTCAGGCCGGCTTGGTCCCCTGCGCCAGCATGGTCATGCCGGGGATCATCGGCTCGACCTTCACGTCCGCGAAGCCCGCTTCGGCCAGCTGCTTGCCCAGCCAGACGTCGTCGATCGAGCGCGCATGCGGGGTAAAGGCGGTGTGCTGCAGCTGCCATAGCGCGGCGTTCTTCGGTCCGGTCCGGTCGGCGCGCACGACGAAGTCGTGGATCAGCAGCCGGCCGCCCGGCACCAGATGGTCGAACGCGCGCGCGATCAGCCCGGCATGCTCGGTATCCGGCACGCCGGAGAACAGGTACGACATCAGCACCACGTCCTGCTCGCCCGGCCATTCCGCCTTCAGCGCGTCGCCCTGCACGTACTTGATGCGGTCGAGCAGGCCGGCATCGGCGATGTAGCCGCGTCCCAGCTTGGCGACGTTGGGGAAGTCGACGATCGTTGCGTGCAGCTCCGGAAAAGCCTGGCACAAGGTGATCGAGAAGGCGCCGGTGCCGCCGCCGACGTCGAGCAGCCGCCGCGCGCCGGAAAGGTCGACGACCTTCACCAGACCGCGTGCCGGACCGAGCGAACCGGCGTGCTGGCTCTGCGAATAAAGCTCGGCCTCTTCCGGGTCGGCGAACCACTCGGCGTAGGAGCTGGTCGCGTCGTCCGGCAGTTCGTCGGCCAGCGCCAGCTCGATCTGGTCCAGCAGCTTGTACATCTGCCGGTCGACCTGCAGCCGCAGGTAGTCGCCGAAATCGTGCTTGGCGCCTTGCACCAGGAAGGCCTCGGCCGCCGGCGAGTTGGCGAACTTGCCATTCTCCACCGAGACCAGCCCCAGCGCCGCCAGCGCGGTCAGCAAGGTCCGCGCCCGCTCCGTGTGCAGCCCCGACGCGGCCGCCAGTTCCGGCGCCGTCAGCGGCTTTTGCGCCAGGTGCGTGAACACGCCGTGATGCAGCGCGGCGAACAGCGCCTTGGAGCCCATGAACCCGAACGCGATGTCGGAAATCTCTTCGACCTTGGTCAGCAGCGTCTTCGACAAACACCCCTCCTCGGTGTTCCGGACGTTGATCGACAGGCGTTCCTCGCCTCGCCACAGCCGGGCGGCTGTTACCGATTATCCCGGGGCTTCCTGTCCGAACGGCGGCGGGGTGCCGCCTGGAAGCGCGACCGCAGACCTAAGGCATTGAGATGACAACAATAAGGGCGCTGGCGCGCCGCAGCCGCAGGCCGGTCATGTCTGTAGCGATCGGCGCCAGTCTAGCACGACGGCGTCGTGCCGACGCAACTCGGGCGGTCAGGCGGCCGGCTGGACCCAGTCGGCGTCGCCATCGGCCCGCCGCAGCGAGCGCGCCGGCGGGAAGGTGACGGTGACCTTGGTGCCTTCGCCAAGCGTGCTGGCGATGTCGAGACGGCCGCCGTGCAGCTCGGCGAAGGATTGCACCAGCGACAGCCCCAGGCCGGTGCCTTCGTAGGTCCGCGCGTACGGGTTCTCGGCCTGGTAGAAGGGTTGCGTCACCTTCTCCAGGTGGTCGGTATCGATGCCGATCCCGGTATCCGCGACGGCGATCGCCATGCTCCCGGCGTCGTTCAGCCGGGCACTGATCGTCACGCTGCCGCCGGCCTCGGTGAACTTCACCGCGTTCGAGACCAGGTTGATCAGGATCTGCTTCACCAGCCGCTGGTCGGCGTAGAGCCCGACCCGCGGATCGATCGGCGCCACGAGCACCTCGACGCGGCGTTCGCGCGCCCGCGCGCCGGCCAGCGTGATCACGGCATCGATGACCTTTGTCGGCTCGACCGGCTCCTCGGCCAGGTGAACGTTGCCGCTCTCGATCCGCGCCACGTCCAGGATGTCGTTGATGATGTCGAGCAGGTGGACGGCCGAGTTGTGAATGTCCGCCAGATATTCCTCGCGCTTCGCCGCGAGCCCCGGAAAGCTCGCCTCCGACTGCAGCACTTCCGAGAAGCCGATGATGGCGTTCAGCGGCGTGCGCAACTCGTGGCTCATGGTGGCAAGGAACTGAGACTTGGCGCGATTGGCGGTCTCGGCCAGCCGACGCGCCTGCAACGCCGCCGCCGCCTCCTCGCGCAGCGCCGCAGCATGCGATTCCAATAGTCCGGCACGTTCGCGCTGCGCGGCATAGGCGCCGCGATAGTTCGACACGTAGTAGAAGATCGCCAGCACCACGACCTGGCCGGTCAGCGATAGCTGCAGCAGCAGCATGTGCGGGTGATCCCACGGTAGCGGCCCGAACAGGCTGAGCCCCGCGACCAGCGCCACGTTGGCGGAGAAGAAGAAGATACCGGGCCGTCCGCCGGGACCGCGTTCCTCGGTGAAGAACAGCGCGGCGTAATAGGCCGGGAACCAGACCAGGTAGAAGGCGATGTTGCTGTCCGGGTTGATCATGCCTTCGGTCGCCGCCAGCAGCAGCACGGCACCCGCATAGATCTTGAAGCCCGGTCCGACGAAGCGCAGGTGCCGGCGCGAGAACGTGGCGAAGGCGATGGCCACGAAGCCCAGCACCAGAACCGACAATGGCAGTACGCCCTGTTCGATTCTGGTCAGCGTGTCGTTGTGAAAACCGACATAGGTGGCCCAGCCGGCCGCGAGCGCCGACGCCGACGCCGACAAGGCGCTGACCCAGCGATAGGCGTGCCCGCGCCAGAACCGCCCGAGAACCCGCAGGCCGAGCGGCGTCGGGCTCGCGAGACGCGCGGGGGCGTCGGCTGTGCTGTGCGCGGACATCGACCGGGCGAAGCTCCATGGAAACGCGCGGTCATGCTGCCGTGTCGGCGGTATGAAAATAGTAAACGCCATCGGCGTTTAGCCGAGGCGAGTAATCGCTTCAGGGTGACGACATATCGTCGGAAGAAGGATGCGAGACGGTTGCCGTGGCGACGCTAGTGGACGCCCTCGGACTCGCCCGGCTGCATCCGCTGCAGCGCCTGGATCGCGGTGCGGATGCGCAGCCAGAGTGCCATGCCGTCGGTATCGCCGTCGTCGGACATCTCCAGTGCCTTGCGACCGGCATGGTCGACCGCGCTTTCGCCGTGCAGCTGGATGGTCAGGTGCGCCGCGCGCCAGACGTCGGAATCGGAAATCACCTGCGGTTGCCCCCCAGAGCCGCCGGCGCGCCGTCTCCCGCGCCTGTTCTTGTTCTCGCCATCGGTGGCCACGACAAACTCCATCCGCGGCGATCTAAGCGATCGGCCGCAGTCAAACCTGGCCCGACCTGGGCGCTCGGCCGCCTCGGCGACCGTCCCAAGCCAGTGCAATTCGCCCTTGTCGTAGCAAGAACGCGGCCAGACGGAGCAATGCCGGATTTCCGGGGTATCGGACACGTGGCGACCCGGGCGATACATCGCCCATCTTGTTCGCACAACGCGTGGTATGCGCACATGGCGTGTCCATGACCCCAAGATTGCCACAGGTGTTGTAGCAGACGCAGAAATGGCGTCAAGATGTTGTGGAACCTTCGTTAACATATTTTGCTGATAACGGCCACCTTCGGGTGTGCCGGTTCCGGCCGGAGTCCCGCATCGGGACAACGGGGATCGCTGGGCGTGGAAGGTGGGGGCGAGTAGGATACCGCCACTACGGATGGCGCAGACGAACAGCAGCGACGGGCACACCGAGATGAGCAACGACAACGGCGGCGCGGGTCACCTTTATCTGGTCGACGGCGCCGGCTACATCTTCCGCGCCTATCATGCGCTGCCGCCGATGACGCGGCCCGACGGCACCCCGGTAAACGCGGTGATGGGCTTCTGCGCCATGCTTGAGCGCCTGCTGATGGAACTGGAAGGCCCGGACAAGCCGAGCCACCTGGCGGTGATCTTCGATGCCGGACACATCACCTTCCGCAACGACATCTACGACGACTACAAGGCCAACCGGCCGCCCCCGCCGGAAGACCTGCGACCGCAATTCCCATTGGTGAAGGACGCCAGCCGCGCCTTCAACCTGCCGACCATCGAGCTCGACGGTTTCGAGGCCGACGACATCATCGCCACTTTCGTGACCAAGGCGCGCGAAGCGGGAATGACCGTCACCATCGTCTCGTCGGACAAGGACCTGATGCAGCTTGTCGGCGACGGCGTCGACATGCTCGACCCGATGAAACAGCGCCGCATCGGCCCGGACGAGGTGCGCGAGAAGTTCGGTGTCGCCCCGGACAAGGTGATCGACGTGCAGTCCCTGACCGGCGACTCGGTCGACAACGTACCGGGCGTGCCCGGGATCGGCGTGAAGACCGCCTCGGCCCTGATCGAGGAATACGGCGACCTCGACACGCTGCTGGCGCGCGCGGCGGAGATAAAGCAGCCGAAGCGGCGCCAGAACCTGATCGAGTTCGCAGAGCAGGCCCGGATCTCGCGCGAGCTCGTGACCTTGAAGCGCGACGTGGAGCTCGACGAGGACGTCGACGACCTGAAGCTGCCGGAGCGCGACATCGACCGCCTGATGGCGTTCATGGACGAGCAGAACTTCAAGACCCTGAAGGCGCGGATACGCGGCCGCCTGGAAGGCGCCGCCGCCAACCCGGCGCCGAACGCGGCCTCGACCGACGAAGGCCCTAAGCACGAGACCATCGTCGACGACGAGGCGCTGGCCGCGTGGATCGCGCTGATCCAGCGCGAAGGCGTGCTGGCGGTCGAGGCGATGAGCGATCACGCCGATCCGATGCAGGCCAGCCTGACCGGGCTGGCGATGGCGGTGGCGCCGGGCCGCGCCGCCTACCTGCCGCTCGGCCACAGGGTGGGCCAGCACGTATCGTCACCTTATCGACCAGCCCCTTCGCGCGAAACTTTACCCTGGGGCAGGACAACGATCGCATTGAGGTGCGTCTGCGCACCTCCACCAATGGCGATAACGGCACCAATACACGTCTGTTCAGCAGCCCTGGCAGCGTCATCCCCGACGAGTTGCTGCACGTGGTATTCACACGCGACGCAGCTGGTAGTGCGCGTTTGTACCTGGACGGCGCGGAGATCGACGCAGCTAACATCGGCGGTGACTTTTCCAATTGGGACGCTGCCTACAATTTCGGGCTGGGTAACGAGTTCAGTACCAACAGCGACGACGACACACGTGATTGGCTGGGCGAATACCGCTTGGTGGCCATCTACGACCAGGCACTGAGCAGCACGCAAGTGCTGACCAACTTCAGTGCCGGAGACGGCGCTATGCCACCCACAAACCAACCACCTACCGTGGATGCTGGTGCTGACCTGAGCGTGACCTTACCCGCGGCAGTCACATTGAACGCCAGCATCGACGACGACGGCTTACCAGCAGGAGTCACCCTGAACCAGGTCTGGAGCGTCAGCTCAGGCCCCGGGGCAGTAACATTTGGTGACGCCAACGCGGCCAACACAACCGCCAGTTTCGCCACAGACGGTATCTACGTGCTGCGTATCAGCGCCGATGACAGCGAATTTGTCACCTTCGACGAACTGACCATCACGGTAAATCCAGCCCCACCCAACCAGCCGCCAGGTGTGGATGCTGGCCCGGATCAGAGCATCACACTGCCGAACAACTCCCTGCGCAGCGGTAACCTGTTTGACGACGGCGTGCGCGTCGGCAATGTCACCACCAACTGGTCGCTGATCAGCGGTCCTGGCGGCGTCAGCTTTGCTGACCCCAGCGCGATCAGCACCAGCGCATCATTCGACACCGCCGGCGAGTATACCTTGCGTTTGACCGCTGACGATGGCGACCTGACGGGTTTTGACGAACTGTTGATCAGCGTTGGCGCACCGCCATCCAACCAAGCGCCCAGCGTCGATGCTGGACCTGATCAAAGTGTTAACCTGCCCAACGGGGTAACCCTGAACGGCATGGTGACCGATGACGGTCTGCCATTGGGCGCAAGTTTAACCGTAGCATGGACCCAGCTCAGCGGGCCTGGCAGCACCACCTTTGCCAATCCTGGCGCGGCGATCACCAGTGCCACGTTCTCCCAAGCGGGAACCTATACGCTGCGCCTGAGCGCTGATGATGAGGCGTTGACCGGCAGCGACGACGTCGAAATCACCGTCGCGGAGAGTCAGCGAGTTACGGCCGGACTGATCACGCTGTACACATTTGACCAGGAAAGCAGCAGCCTGGTTCAAGATGTATCCGGCACGCCGCCCGTGCTGGATCTGACCATCACCGACATTGCCAAT
>CAZVLI010000090.1:2539-9560 GCA_964627965.1 uncultured Rhodospirillales bacterium | reverse complement strand
CGATCCCGCAGCGCAAGGGCGACCCGGTCGTCGTCGACACTGACGAGCATCCGCGCGCCGATACCTCGCTGGAGGGCTTGGCCAAGCTGCCGGCGCCGTTCCGCGAGGGCGGGTCGGTGACCGCCGGAAACGCGTCGGGCGTGAACGATGGCGCCTGCGCGCTGATCCTGGCGTCGGAGGCCGGCGCCAAGGCGCATGGCCTGACGCCGCGTGCCCGCATCCTCGGCGTGGCGACGGCTGGCGTGGCGCCGCGCATCATGGGCTTCGGTCCGGCGCCGGCCTCGCGCAAGCTGCTCGACCGGCTCGGCCTCAAGGTCTCCGACATGGACGTGATTGAGCTCAACGAGGCGTTTGCCGCGCAGGCGCTGGCCGTCACGCGCGACCTCGGCCTGCCGGACGATGCCGAGCATGTGAACCCGAACGGCGGCGCCATCGCGCTGGGCCACCCGCTGGGCATGAGCGGCGCCCGCCTGGTCACCACCGCGCTGCACGAACTCGAGGCCCGCGACGCCCGCTATGCGCTCTGCACCATGTGCATCGGCGTCGGCCAGGGCATCGCCATGGTCATCGAGAGGGTCTGAGCCCGGCGCCGCCCGATGTTCGCCCACTGGCGCGAGCAACTGCCGGTCCGAATTGGCGGAACGATCATCGGGCTTGGCTTTCTCGGCTTCGGCTTGTTCGCCTGGGTCGGGCCCGGCGTGCCGGTCGCCGCGGAAGCGGCGGAGAAGGCGCGCTGGTTCGGCGGCCACCTCATCTTTGCCGGGGTGACCGCCGTCGGCGTTTCGTGGTGGGCCAAGGACCTCAGCGGCATCTGGTGCCGCCGCGACCGACCGCTGCGACTGCCATGGCGGCGCGCGCGCTAACGAAAAAGGGGGAGATCATGTCAGGAATTCCGGGGTTGTCTCACGTCGATCACGTCGGTCTCACGGTGCCGGACCTCGACGCGGCGGTGGCGTTCTATTGCGACGCGTTCGGCGGCACCGAGCTCTATCGCCTGGGACCATTCGATGCCGCCGACCTGCCGCGGATGGAAGACGGCCGCGACTGGACCGAGGCGCACGTCAACGTTGCCGGCGCCAGGCTGACCATCGCCATGCTGCACATCGCGCCGAACCTGATGCTGGAACTGTTCCGCTACGAGAAGCCGGCAGACGCGCGCACCGAGCCGCCGCGCAACTGCGACTTCGGCGGGCATCACATCGCCTTCAAGGTCGACGACCTGGAAGCGGCCAAGTCTTATCTCGCCGAGAAAGGCTGCCGCGTCATGGCCGGCCCGATCGTGATGGACGATGGCCCGTGCGCCGGACTCAAGGTCAACTACGTGCTCGATCCCTGGGGCAACCAGCTTGAGCTGGTCCAGTACAAGCGCCAGGCTTTCATGGACACCGCGCCCGTCAAAATCTACCAGCCGTAGGAGGCCGCCATGCGCAAGATCGCCGTCGTCGGCTCCGGCGTGAATGGCCTGCTCGCGGCCCACGGTCTGCTGCGCCAGGGCCATCAGGTCACGCTCTATTCGGAACGTTCCGCGCAGGACTGGCTCGACAAGGTGCCGCCGACCGGAACGGCCTGCCGGTTCTCCAGCTCGCTGGAACTTGAGACCGAGCTCGGGCTGAACCACTGGGACGGCGAGGCGCCGGCGATCGAAGGCGTGCACCTGACCTTCTGCCACAAGCCGGGCTGGCAGCTCATCGACCTGATGGGACGCCTGCACCGACCGGCGCGCGCCGTCGACGTGCGCTTGCAGAGCCATCGCTGGACCCATGATTTTGAGGAACGCGGCGGCACCGTCGTGGTCGAGCGGCTCGACCTGGATCGTCTCGACCAGATCGCGGCCGACAACGACCTCCTGCTGGTCGCCGCCGGCCGCGGCGCCATCGGCGGCCTGTTCCAGCGCGACGAAGCGCGCAGTGTCTACACCGAGCCGCCGCGCAAGCTCACCATGATGGTGGTGAAGAATGTCCCGCTGGACCGATCCGACGATGGCGTGCCGTTCAAGCCGGGCATCAAGTTCAACTTCTTCGCCGCCTGGGGCGAGGAGTTCGCGATTCCGTACTGGCACAAGGACGGCTTCCCCTGCTGGAACCTGCTCTTCGAGGCCAAGCCGGGCGGGCCGCTGGACGCCTTCGACGACTGCCAGGACGGCAGCCAGGTGGTCGAGCGCGCCAAGCAGGTGTTTCACGACCACGTGCCGTGGGACTATCGCTGGTTCAAGGACGCCGAACTTGCGGATCCGAACGGCTGGCTGAAGGGCGCCTTCACGCCATGTTTCCGCGATCCCGTCGGCGTGCTGCCGTCAGGGCGGGCGGTGATGGCGCTGGGCGACACCGCCAACACGCTGGACCCGATCGGCGGTCAGGGCGCCAACAACGGCTATCGCCAGATCAAGGTGCTGCTCGACGCTGTCGCGGCACGGACCGAAGGCGACTTCGACGTCGAATGGATGCGCGCGACTTTCGAGCGCTTCTACGCCAGCTCCGGCAAGACGACGAATGCGTTCAACAACCTGCTGCTGGAAGAGATCACCCCGGCGGCGAAGGAACTGCTCATCGCGCAATACGGCTCCGATGGCCGGCCGGGGAATGACAGTCCGCAACAGCAGCTCGCCGACGGCTTCATCAACAATTTCGACGACCCCAACAGCTTCACCGAGCTGTTGTTCGACGTGCCCAAGGCCAAGGCCCGGATCGCGCAAGCCTATGGCGGCGGTGCGGGTGCGGCCGGGTTGAAGGGACGCCTGCGCATCGCCAAGGGCCAGTTGCGCCAGGCGCTCGGCCTGCCGCGATCCGATCACCCGCTGGCGAGCATGAAACCCGCCGCCTGATTCCGCTCAATCCAGCAGCCGCGCCAGGGCCATGGCGGCCTCGGTCGGTTTCGTCGTCGTGGTGTCGACGACCGTGAGCCGGTCCGGGGCGCCGGCCTGCAGCGCCGCGACGGTGGCGTCGGGATCGTAGTTGCGGCGTTCCTCGGCGACCGTGTTGAGCCGGTTCTCCAGGTCGCTTAGGCCGACCCGGTTCTCTGCCAGCCAGTCCAGCAGCGCCGTTCGATCCGACTCCGGAATGACTTTGGTTCGCTGAAGCATGGCGGCGGCATCTGCACGGGCGAAGCCGCCGCCGTCGCTGGCGCCGTCGAACGGGTCGGCGCGGGTTAGAAGGCGGCGCAGCCGCACGGCGTCGGGCGCCACCAGTGCGCAGAAGCGGGCATGCGGCAGGTGCGTGGCGGCGAACTCGGCCTCGTTGGCGCCGCGAATGCCGTCGAACACGAACGGGCCGACCTCGTCGACCGGGACCGCCAGCGAGGCGAGCAACTCGGCCATGCCGCCCGGATGGCTGGCGCGGTAATGCGCGGTCATCTTGAAGCGCTCGGACCGGTCGGTCACCGGCAGGGCGGCGCCCAGTTCGCCTGCCGCCTCCGGGATCATGATCTCGTCGGTGAGCCAGCGCCGGTTCGGTAGCTCCACGTGCGGCGTCGCCTTCGCGGTCAGGCCCGCCAGAGTCGTCGTCTTGCCGACGCCGGTGAGTCCCACGACGACCACCAGCCGTCGCTCGACCAGCGTTATCCAGCCCGAAGTTGGCGTTCCGACGCCCAGATTCGGGGTCAACTGGCGAAATTCGGCCATTTCGTGCCTCCTGGGGCAAACTATGCCGCCCGTTCGCGCCGCATTGCCAGGGCGAAGGGCCGCGTTTACGCTTCCTTGCGACGCCACCGTCTAGGTTGAAGGGACGGACGTTCCACGACAGGAGGCCCAGATGCGGCCCGAAGACATCCTGGCGATCCCGGCGCGTGTGCTGACGCAGGCGCAGCGCGAGGCCTATTTCGACGACGGCTACCTGCTGGTCGAAAGCGTCATTGACCCAATTTGGCTAGAGCGGCTGAACGCGGTTGTCGACGAGTATGTTGAGCAGAGCCGCAAGCTGGAACGCTCCGACGGCGTGCTCGACCTGGAGCCCACCCACCGCCCGGACAGTCCGCGTCCGCGCCGCATCTCGCAGCCGGTGAACCACCATCCGATCTTCTGGGAGTTCGCCAGCCAGTCGATCATCGGCGATGTGGTAGCCGACGTGCTCGGCCCGGACGTGAAGTTCCACCACGCCAACCTGAACTTCAAATGGTCCGAGGGCGGCCAGGAAGTCACCTGGCACCAGGACATCCCGTTCTTCCCGCACACCAACTACTCGATGCTGAACATCGGCACTTACCTGGTCGATGTCGACGCGGAGATGGGGCCGCTGAAGGTCATTCCCGGCTCGCACAAGGGGCCGATCTACAGCCATTACGCCGAGGACGACGAGACCTGGACCGGCCAGATCGGCGACGCTGACGTCGCCCGGCTGGACAGGAGCAAGGCGGTCGACCTGATCGGTCCGGCCGGCTCCTGCACCATTCATCATTGCCGTACCGTGCACGCCTCGGTGCCAAACAACTCCAGCCGCCCGCGGCCGCTGCTGATCAACGGCTTCTCGTCGGCCGACGCGATGCCCTACACCGCCTTCCCGCGCCCGTCGAAGTACAACGGCGAACTGGTCCGGGGATCGGCGCCGCGCGTCGCCCACATCGACCCGGAACCGTGCCGCCTGCCGCCGGACTGGTCGCGTCAGCCCTACACCTCGATCTTCGCGCTTCAGCAGGAAGAGGGCTGGGCCGACAGCCAGACCGGTTCGATCGAGGCGATCACCGAAGCGCAGCGGGCGGCGCGCTAGACCTTGCGACTTCTACCCGCCGAGCGCACCCATGCCTGGCCGATGCTGGCCTTGGCGCTGTGGGCGCTGTTGCTGGCCGTGGCCGGCGTGGTCGAGGCGCGTTACCAGTTCGTCCGCAACCAGGTCGAGCGTGTCGCCGCCGAGGCCGACCTGATCCGCACCGGCATCGAGACCTTCCTGTCGGCCGGCCTGCCGCTCGACGAGTTCCTCGGCTTCGAGCGTTTGAGCACGGCGACCTTCGCCGCCGATCCGGCGCTCTCGCGCATCGAGGTGCTGGACGCGCAATCCGACCTCCTGTTCGTCGCGCCACGCGCTGGCCGGCAGCGCGATTGGCGGCCCGCCGACCTGCTGGCGCCGGTGCCGCGCTGGCCCGACGAGCCGCGCTGGGCCCCGGCCGAGGACCTCGTGCTGAGCGTCGATGATGAGGCCTACCGGCTGACGTTGCCGTTGAGGAACCGCTTCGAAGCGGTCGGCCGGACCGCGCTGGAAACGCCGCGGGATCTGGTCCTGACCGAGTTGCGTCCGCTGGCGGCATTGGTCGCGGCGGCGCTCGGCCTGCTGGTCGTGGCGTACTATCCGCTGGCGCGCGGTCGTATCGCCCGTGGCGACGCGCCGCGGGCCGGGCGCTGGAACGGCACCTTCGCCGCCTTGGCGCTGGTCATGACGGTCGTCGTGCTGGCGGCGTTGTACCAGGTCTATGCCGAGTCGATGCGTGACAAGGCGAACGTGCTGGCGCGTTCGCTGGCCGAACGACTGAGCCAGTCCGTCGACCTTGGCCTCGACCTCGGCTCGTTCGACGGTATCGACCGGCTGTTCCACGAATACCAGCGATCCAACCCGGACGTTGGTTTCGTCACGCTGGTCGTCGGCAATATCGTCACCCTGCACACCGACGAGGCGTTCGATCGCGGCCGCTGGCGCCAGCCGGACGACAGCTTCACCGCCGTGGTCGAGGTGCAGCCCCGGCGCGTCTTCTCCTCCCAGGTCCGCGTCGCGCTCGGCATCGACAAGGCCCTGGTCTACCGCGAGGTCGCCTATTCCGCCGCGCGCCTGGCGCTCGGCGCGGTGCTGCTGGCCGTCGTGTGGATCGTGTTGCTGAACGCGGCCCTGGCGTTGCGGCGCCCCGGGCCCGTCGACGAGGCCGTGGAGGCGTAGCCCTCAGCCCGCGTCGCGGATGTGGTAGACGGGCTGGTCGCCGAAATTCTTCGCCAGCTCCAGTACGCCGACATATTCGGCGACCACCGGCGACCGCCAGTCCTGGCCGGCCGCCTCGGCCTCGTTGCGCAACGCGCTTTCCTCCGCCGTCAGCAGCGCCACGAACTGCTGCGTCGCATAGACGTGGCCGGGCACCGTCACCGGTTCCAGCCGCGCGGCGCGGTTGATATGCGCGCCGTAGTAGTTCAGCCGGCTGTGGAACGGATCGTTACCCTCGAACACCGGCCCGGCGTGAAGCGAGATGCGCACGTTCAGCGGTTGCGCGAAGCCGTGCGCGGGCCCGCTCAGCGCCGGCACGGCGGCTTTCAGGCGCAGGGCGTAGTCGACCAGGTCGACCGCCTTCGGCATGACCGCGACGATGGCGTCGCCCCAGGTGTTGATCATCGGCGGCTCGACGCCCTTGGCAAGCTCGTCCTTCAGCCGCGCCAGGAAATCCATGTAGGCCGGGATGCGGTCCTCGCCGAGCTTGGAGAAGCCGACGAGGTCGGCGAACAGGATGCCGCGGATATGTCGTTCGCGCCCGGCCTTGGCGGTCTCGGGCGCCGGCGCCGCCTTCGCCGCCGCGGACGGCTTCGGCGCCACGCGGGTCAACACGTCGTCCAGGTCGATGATCGACAGCCGTAGGATGTCGGCCCACTGGTCGATGAAGTCGGCCGCGCCACCGGGCAGCGAGCCCTCGTCCATGTCCCACACCGCCAGCAGATGTGGCTCGGTCTCCAGGAAGCGCGAGCGCATCGTCGCCATGCCGTGCAGCATCTGGTTGGCGAAACGGAACAGGTTGTCGTGGCCGAGATAGTGCTCGGTCGTGGCGTAGCTCACCGTATTGGCGAGCTTCATCGCGTTGCGGAAGCGCATCTCCCAGCGCGGGCCGGCATAGCGCACCGAGTTGGCGATGTAGTCCTCCTGGTCGAACGGCAAGATCACGTTCACCTCGCCGCCACGATCCAGCATTGCCTCGATGAACAGCAGGTCGGAGCCACACGCCGCCGAACTGTAGCCGACGCGCGCGTCCATGCTTTCCAGCCGCTCGTCGATCTCGGCCCGCAGCGCCGCCTCCAGCGCCGGCGGGAAACGGGCCGGACTCTGTCCCGGACGGTCGAGCGGGTGGC
>CAZVLI010000090.1:0-2529 GCA_964627965.1 uncultured Rhodospirillales bacterium | reverse complement strand
CCGGTGAACACCACCACGCGCGGCGGCCGCAGGGTGTCCAGCAGCCCGGCCGGCAGCTTCACGCCGGCGGCGTCGAGCTGGCGTACCTGGCGCAGTAGCGGCACCACGGCGTCGGCGCCGACATTCACGTCGGCGACGGCCTGGGCGTACATCTCCTGCGCGCGCGCCGGCTGGTTCAGCATCAGGTGCGCGGCGCCGGCCATGCCGGTGTTCCAGAACCGCTCCAACGGGTCAGCCGCGTCCGGCAGATCGGCGTGCTGCGTCAACACGGCCTGCGCCAGCTTGCGTGCTTCGGAGCGTCGTCGCAGGTGCCAGCTCGCGACCGCCGCGCCGACGCCGGGCCGCAACCTGCCGGTCCGCTCGAACGCCGCGCGATGCATGGTCGAGGCGAGTTCCAGGTGGTTACGGCCGCCAGACTGCGCCCACGCCTCGTCATAGACCCGACCGAGCAGTTCCAGCGAGTCGGCGTCGAGCGACTGCACCAGCTGCCGTTTGCCGCGCAGTTCGTCGAGCGCCTCGGCCAGTTCGGCGACATTGGTCGTGGCCTGCTTGCCGCCGCGCTCGTCGATCAGCTTGTCGAGCGCCTTGGCGGCGCGCTTGTACGGCGCATCGTCGATCACGAAGCGGGCGAGCAGCGGCTCCAGCGTCGCCAGCGCATCCGTCAGGGCGCCGGTGCGGGTGAGCGCCCAGGCCCGCAGGATGCGCAGCCGATCGCTCTCGGGAAACTCGGCCAGCCCCTGCTCGGCCAGGTCCTGCGCCAGGAAGGTCTGACCGGCATCGAGCAGGCCGGCGACCTCGCGCTCCCAGTCGGCCTGGTTGTCGCTGTCCGCCATCTCGCGCGGCCTACCAGCCGGCGCCGATATTCTGGCCGAAGGAACGCACCAGCTTACCATCATAGTCGTAGACGAAGGTCGCACTTTCGAAGAAGGCGAAGGGCAGTTGCAGGCCGATGCGCCGGGCGACGCGGAAGTTGATGGCGATGTCCGGCGGCGTCACGCGCCCGACCGGCAGGCGGCCCGGATTCGCCCGGCCTTCCAGGATTTCCAGCGCGTAGATCGTCGCCAGATGGGTGTTGGTGCGCTCGTCGACGCCGATGGCCAGGACCGCGCTGTCCTCGCCCTCGCGTACCACGTTCGGCAGGACCGAGATCACCGGCACGTTGCCGGCATACTGGTTCACCGTCGCGATGTTCTGGAACACGGCGGTCGAGCCGGTGATCCAGAACACGCTGCCGTCGAGCTGCGGATCGCTCTCGCGCATCTTCTCGATGGCCGCCGGCATGGCGCGCTTAAGGTCGCCGATCGCGGCGTCGGCGCCGTCGACCGCGACATGCAGAACCTGGAAGTCGTCACCCTTGGCGGCCTCGTCCAGCGGCGCGACTTGCGTGACGACGGCGGACTGGTTCCGTTTGTCGTACAGCACGCCGATGTTCTTCAGGTTCGGCCGCACCTGGCGCAGATAGGCGATCTGCGTGTCCATCGGCATGTTCAGCGAGGTGAAGGCGATGTTGGTGCCGCTGCCGCGCTCGTAGGTGTCGATCTGGCCCATCAGCACCGGGTCCTTCGACACCGCCGATACCACCGGCAGCTTGCCGCCGCTGTAGTTGCCGTGCACGAAGGCGGTGGCGTCGGAGCCGATGGAAAAGATCAGGTCGGCCTCGTTGGCCTCGGCCCAGGCCAGCGCCTGCTTGCCCAGCGCGGCGTCGTTGCCGAAGTTGATCGCGGTGATAACGGCGCCGATCTCCTTCTCCGCCAGGACTTCCATGATCTTCGACAGCGCCACGCCGTAGCTGCGCGACGGCTTCGGCATCAGCGCCAGCAGGCGGTAGCGCAGCGGCGCGTCGGCCGCCCACTGCGAGACGTACTGGCGTCGGGCTGCTTCGCCGTCGTCCGGCGCCAGCGACCAGTCGGCCAGCGCCGTCTCCGACAGCACCAGCCAGTCCAGGTTCGGTTCGTCGGCCGTCGCCGTCCGCGCCAGGCTCAGGCCCAGCAGCAGCGCCAGCAGTCCCCGGATCACGCGCTTGCTCGTCATCTTCGCCCCTTGTGCCGCCGCCATGATGGCCGCGCGCGGCTAAGCTCGCGTTAACCGCCGGCGCCGACCATGCAAGTCCGCGACTTGCGCCGACTTGAGCGCCAGGTCGATAATTCCAGAAGCGCAAGATTCTGCAAAGAGCAATGAACTTCTTCCGCCGGTACAACAGGATCGTCGGCAGCGCCTATGTTGTCCTGCTGCTGGTATCGGCCGCGTTCTTCTATGTGCAGATCGAGGAATCCTACGACCGCGAGTTGCTGGTTATTGAAGACCGGCTGGTCGACCACGGGCTCGTGCTCGACTTCATTACCCGCGCCACGACATCGTCGGTGCAGTCGTTGCAGGGCTGGGCCGAAGCCGCCTTCGACAGCCCGGAACTGCGCGCCGGTGCCGGCGCCTCGTCGCTCTTCGCGCGCCTGAGCGACCACGCCGACGGGTACTTCCATCTCGACGACATCGGTCCGCCGTTCAGCGCCCGACAGGTCGGCAACCTGACCG
>CAZVLI010000089.1:0-9580 GCA_964627965.1 uncultured Rhodospirillales bacterium | reverse complement strand
AGGTGGCTTGGACGGCCGAGCAACGGGCCAGCCGGCCGACGCGCGAGTATCTGGCCGCGCTGCACAGCGACATCCGCCGATCAATCTGGACCAAGCCCCGAAGGCGATGTCGCCGTCGGACCCGGCTTCGACCTGGACCAAGCGCGGCCCACACAAGGTGATGTTCGGCGTGGCCGAATGTCGATACGGCGGCCTAATTGGCTAGGGGACCTCGATCGCGCCGCGGTATCGCCGCGCGTTCGCGACCGCGCCGCCTTCCTGGATGAGTTCCAAGCGCACCGTGTTGCCGGCATGGGCACGCAGGAGCAGGCGCAATGTGCCCTTGGGCGTCTGCCAGGCACTGAACCGGCGCACGTCGCCTCTGCGAAGGTCGTCCACGATCGTCGTCTCGATACGTCCACGGTCGTCGACGAATGTCGGCGCACCAAGGGCTCTCGCCACGTCGCTGCGGACCGTTTCGTAGCCACGGGACGCTTCGAACCCGCGATCCGCCGCAAACCCGATGACCAGGCCCAGTTTGGACACACGTGCCCCGCGGACGATCGCGAAGGCCCGCTGCGCTTCGGCGATCTGCTGAAAAGCCGTGGTGGACCAGACGGTCGTGGCATCGAACGTCGTCGGGATCACCAAGCCACGCCGCTGGGCTTGCGCACGCAGGTCATCAACCGAAAGCCCGAGCCCGGCAACGAAGAAACCCAGATAGCCGCCGCCCACGTTGCTACCAACGTCGCGCCGACTCAGAGCCACCCCGCTCGGTGACGCATCGCTGACGACGCGTGGCTTGTTGAAGAAGAGCGTGTAACGCAAGGCCGCGCGGATCGCTGTCGTGGTATCGCCTGGGTCGAACTCCTGCCGCTGATAGTTCGCTTCGATCGCCAGGCCGTGCCGGCCGAAGTAGTAGGAGAAGTAGAGGCCGGCATCGTAGAAGTCGAACTCTGTGACGCCCGAAGCCTGCTGGTCCTGAAACACCGCGAGGGCATACGCGTCCAGCGATGCGCCATCGTCGGTATAGAGACCGAGAAAGAGCCGCGGTCCGTACTCGTCGCGCTCATCGTTGCGCGAGCCACGTATGCGCCGCTGCACCCAGCCTGGCTCGGCGTAGATGCTGTACCCACCGGCGTAGTAGCGGTCGAAGCGCACCGACGGCCGCACCTCGAGCGTTGTCTGGTCGTTGCGGGCGCGCATGTCGTCCCGAAAGTCCTGCACGAACAGGCCCAGCGACGGCGTCCAGGGGCTCGGGTTGAGAAACGCGAAGTTCAATTCGGCGACGTCGGATGTCTGGTCCACGCCGGTCCCGCGCCCTGTGTCACGCTGTCGGAAGAAGTCGGTGTCGAGGTTCAGGCCCACACCCTTGCGGAACCGGTAAATGCCGTCGAGCCCGATGCCGGCAACGTCCGTGCGCAACTCGCTGTCCTGGCTTGGCTGCGCGAGGACACGCGTCAGCCGTGGACGAAGGAACAAACCCTCGGGCAAACCGACCGATGAATAGAACTCGTAGCTCCGGCGGTCGAAGTCCACGACATTGCCGCGCGGCCGAAAGTCGCCGGCGTAGTCTGCGAAGCGAAACTCGTAGGTAATGGGTGCCGCGTCAGCGCTGCCAGTAACCGCTGCGAATAACCCCGGCTCATTGTGGACCCGACGCACGCGCCCGCCATCCACCACGTCGCCGGAGAATGCCGCCGCCTCGGCTTCGAACTGGACCGTTTGCGCGAACATGCTGGCTTCGGTGACACCGGCGATACTGACCGTGCGCTCATCCAACCGTGTCTGGCCGCCCAGGCTGCCGGGCCGAGCGGCATTGCCGACCACGTTCAGGCTGACGCGCGACAGGTCGCGCCACGAGAACAGCGAGGATGCCCCGTAGAACAGGTTGCGGTCGTAGTCGACCGACTCGTAATCCGCCGCCGGCGCACCGAAGAAGACCAGCGTCGAGTTCGTCAACTCGTCACCCAAGGCTGGCTGCACTTCGAACATGCCACCCTTGAGCGAGCGCTGGATGGTCCGCGACGAAAGGAAGCTGAAGTAGTCGCCAGCGACGACCCGGAACGGCAGCTCTACATCGCCTCGCTCCCAGCGCAAGGCGGCGTTCTCCAGCAGAAGGCCGCTATCCAGGCTGCGGTAGTCAGAGTTGTTCGCCAACGCGAAAGCACGAGCCTGGAACGTCTCGAACGCCGACGGCCGTGTCACCATGTTGAGGTCGAGCTCGGCGTAGAGCTGCCGTCCCTCGGAGAAGTAGGGACTGAAGTCTTTGTTGCCGAAGTTCCGATAGGTCTCCGCGCTGCCGGTAACCGAGCCGTTGATGCTCACGTCGTCGAGCGGCAGCGTCGATTGCGCAAATGCGGCCCCTACCGCGCCAGCCAGGAACGCGGCGCATGCCGCTGCGCGAACGACATTCAGCGTTGAGAGGCCGGCCGCCATCACTGCCGCCCGGAACCGCCGGCCTTGCCTGTCTCGATGCGTTCCGTGACGAGCAGCAGATACTCATCGCGGCTGTCGACCTGAACGCTGCCGCTCGCCGGAACGCGGAACTCGATCTGGTACCGTATGCGAGCCGTGACCACGCTGGCGCGATAGGTCGACACGCCTTCCTTCACAAAGTCGAACTGCTGGATTGTCTCGGCGCTGTTGATCGAGAGCAGCCTTAGTCGGGCGTTGCGCGGGACTTGCGTCGTGATCGTGTCGAGCAGCCGTCGTCGGTCGAAGAAGTCCTGTCCCAGGAACGTCTCCAGCCGGGTGCTGTTCCAGACCCGAGCGATAGCCTCGGCGCTGCGCCGTATCGCAGCGGCCGAGACCGGGGTCGGAACAGGGCGCAACACCGGCTCGCCGCACACCGATGGCGGACAGACGCGCCGCAACTCGGCGATGTCGGAGGCCGGCAGGTCGCCAGGCGTGCGGATCGAGTTGAAAGACCGCAATTCGGCCGCTCGCACCTCGCCGATCATCAGTGCCACGAGAAAGATCGATGCACAAACGAACAGGCAAACAGCGCGCTGAGCTACGACACCTGGGTGGGAGAAACGCATCGGCGCTCAGTTCGTCGGGAGAAAGAAGCGCCGCAGCGACTCGGCACTGAACGGACTGACATCGCGGTCGGCGCGGGACGAGAATGTCGTGGAGTCCGAGACCTTCACCTGCAGGATGACGACGCCGAGCTGGCCTTCCTTGACGTTGTCGTTGGCGCCGCTGGCCGGCGCCACGAACACCGCCGCCGGGGTCGCCGATGTTTCGTCGCTAACAGCGCACCCAGCCAGGAGCACCAGGAGGAGGCAGGACCACAAACAGCAGCCAATCAGGCGAAGTAACATCGCAATTAAACCGACTACCGCTCGCCCAGACGTGAAACCAGGTCACGCAGCACCATCGCGGCATCGAAGCTGGCTTCCGCAACCCGCCGAGCCGCCGCGCAGTGAACCGCGTAGTCGGATTCTATCTGCTCTATCGAATAGATGGCCGTCTCAATCGAGTCATATGCGAACAGACCGTGACCGCACTCAAGAATCCCGGAAAACCCAGTGTCCTGGGTCACAACAGGGCGGCCGGAAGCGAGGTAGACCGCGCTGCGCTCACTGAACCAGCCGCTCACACCCGCGACATAGCCATGTTTGGCTACGGAAAACTCGGCACGTGAATCGCGCAGGTACTGCCGATAACTCTCGGCGGTGCGCGTCACCGACAACGGGTCGAGGACCTCCCAACCCAGATCGCGCAGACGTTCGGCCGGTGCCGCTTCGCCGCCCAGCGCGACCGCCAGCGGTACCGCTGTGTGCACTGGGAGGCTCTCGATCGCATCGAAGCTTTCGGACTTCATCCCAAATCGGCGCCCGTCGAACTCGCGGGCTTGGTAGCTTTGCCACTGCATCACGGTCGTATAGGCACCGCCCGGCGGACCCACGTTCGGTTTCCAGCAGTCGAGAACCACTGGCTGACGTGTCGGCTGCCACGCGATCCCATCGTCGGGAACCTCGGACCGACCTCCGGAAATCCTCTCGCCGAAGGTGAAGTGCACCGTGTGCCAGTCGATCAGCGCGCGGTAATCGGAGTCTGTTAGCGACCGGATCTGCGTGAACACAGGGTCGGTATCGACGAAGGCCCGGACCGGGATTGTATCGAGCCATGGCCGCGCCGGATTGACGCCGGAGAGATTGATCGCAACGTCGGCCGTTCGACACCAAGCTACCGCGTCGTCCGCCGAAGGTCCCAGCCAGCGGGCGCGATGCGCATCGTAGTAGGCCCATGGCACGTCGAGGCCAACGAGTTCGAAAGTCTGCTGTAGAAACGCCAGCCCATAGGTCGGGTCGTCGTCGACAACGTGACGGCTGGGATCGTAGCAGGCGGGATGATCCTCGCTGTCCTCGACGAACATCACGTCGTGGCCAAGTTGCTTGAGGCCGATCACATATTGCAGGTGATGCCAGACCAACCCGCCGAGCGGACCTCGAACGATATAACCCAGAACGACGATCCGTAGCGGCCGCATCTCAACCCCGGAGACACTCTGCCAGTGCCGCCCGCCGGGCTTCGTCCGTATCGGTCGGTTCGAGCTGACGGATCTCGCGAACGGGGTTGCCGACGACCACTGAATATGGTGCGACGTCCCGGTCGACGATGGTATTCGCGCCGACGATGGCCCCCCGCCCGAGACGAACTCCCGGCAGCACCACGGCATTGAAGCCGACCCAGACATTGTCCTCCACGACAACCGGTGTCGGCGGCGCGCCGGCCGGCATCGCGAAATTGTCCTGCCGCCGTGAATCCGCCAGCGCGGCACGGCGTGCATCCCGGTCCGTTCCTGCGTCCAACCAGGTGTCGGTGAGCGTCACCCCCCACGCGAACATGCAGAAGGCGCCAATGCAGATCTGCCGGTTGCAGACGATGTAGCAGGCATTGAGACAGGTGAAGTCGCCGATGATTACCCGCCCGCCGGGGCCGACGATGAAAGCCGTGCGGTCGTAGACGCCGGCCGCACGCCCCAGCAACAATGCGTTTTCGCCGCTGCGATCGAAGGCGGCGAAGCTGTACGCGGTATCGATGTACACGTCGGCCCCGAGGCTCACCGTGTCGGGAACCTCCCCATCGTACCAGTCGTGAGCAAGTCGCATCGCCACCCTCGCCCTACGCCCCGTCGGCTTCGAATGATGCAGCCGGGTTGCCCCGTACGACCGCGTCGTCAGGAACGTCGGCAAAGACGACACTGCCAGGCCAGACCGTGGCGCCAGCACCGATCCGCACGCCTTTGCAGATGGTGGCATTGAACCCGATCCACGCATCGTCGCCGACGTAGACGGGACGCGTCTCGATGGCCGGTCGCCGACGCTGGTCGCCGACCGGCGACAGCGCTACCAGGTCGCGAAGGCGTACCGCCGGGTCAAGCGGATGAAAGTCTGAGTCGACGATGGTGACGCCACCCGCAATGAACACATTGCGGCCGATCTCCAGCCGCTCGGCGCAGACCAGCGAGGCATTGGCGATCACACAATTGTCGCCAATGACGATCTCGCCCTGCGGCTCCACCGAGATCATGGTGCGCCAGAGGGTGACGCCCGTTCCCAGCCGCAACCCCGGCTGGCGGGTCGAGAAGTAGCGCTTGAAGCAGAAGCTGGAGTCGATACGACAGCACTCGCCGGCGACGATATTCTGCGGCACCGTTCCGTCGAACCAGTCGCCAGGGATCCTTTCGCCGGGCCGCAGCGGATGCAGGTCATCAGCCATCCGCCTATCCACACGCCGCCAGCATGTCGGTCAGAACCTTGCGACCGTCGAACACCTCCTCGGCCACGGCGCGAGCAGCTCTAGCGTGCGCTTGCCAGTCAGCGGCTATCATGGCAACGCCGACGCTCGCCTCTTCGGCGGTGTCGAACGCAACAACGCCACGGCCTGGCTCGATCACGCGCGACCAGCCCGTGTCCTGCACAACGACCGGCCGGCCAGCGGCCAGATAACAGGCCGAGCGGCAGGAGAACCATCCAGAGCGGGCCGCGACATAGGCGTGCTTGGCGATCGAGACCTCCATGGCCGATGCCTCGATGAAACGTCGGTAGCTGTCATGGTCAGGCACGGCCGCCTGCGCATCAAGTATCTCCCAGCCCGCGGCCGTCGCCACGTCTCGCGGAAACGGCTTTCCGGTGGACTGGCCGACCGCGGCGCAAAACTTCAACTCGGTGCAATTCGACGGCAGGGATTCGATCAGCCGCCATTCGCGGTTCTTCTGGCCCCACTTGCGACCGCCGTGCGCGATGTCGTCGGCAACGCTCCAGTTCAGCACCGTGGTCGCTGTCGGCGGCAGGGGCGGTTCGCTGCGAGGCCAACGGTCGAGCGCGATCGGCTGACGCGTCGGATGCCAACGCAGGCCGCAATCCGGCACCAGGCAATCCGGCTCACCAATATTCTCGCCGAAGCTGAAGAAATGCGTGTAGCCATCGAGGTCGTCGGCAAGGCCACCGGCGCCTTTGGTGAAACCCTGGCGATGCTCGATCTGCACTTGCGTGAACATCGGATCGCTGTCGAGCAGGATGCGCACCGGGATGTCGCCATACCAGTCGCGCAGGACGTTCGCACAGGAAACGTTGACGAAGACGTCGGCGCTGCGAAGCACCTCTCGCACTCGCGCCTCGCTCAGCCCGAACCACTCGCCGGACGGTTCGTCGCGATAGGCCCAGCGCCCGCTCAGCCCGAACGCGTCCATCAATCGCTTGAGGTAGGCGGCGTTGCCTTTCCCGCCGGCCATGCCGTCTTCCTGGAACACCGGCCAAAGGCCGGTGTCCTCGATGTAGAAGACATCATCGCCGAGGTCGGCGAAGCTGACGGGATACTGCACATAGTCCCAGGCGACACCACCGGCCGGCATCAGGCCGAGAAATCCGGACACGACGATGCGGCGGCCGGCCATGCGGCCTCACTGCAACCCGAGGTCGGTCAGCAGCCGCTGCAACACGGTCCGGGCCTCGAAGTACTCTCGCGCCAGTCCCGTCGCGGCGGCGGAATGGTGCTGGTAGTCGGCGGCAATTGCCGCGATTGCCTCGGCCGCGCCATCGACATCGTCATATCCGAAGAGGCCGTTGCCGGTGTCGATCCAATCCTCGAAACCGGTGCCTTGCGTAACCACGGGCCGGCCCGCCGCCAGGTAGCAGACACTGCGATCGCTGAACCAACCGGAGCGCGGCGCCACGTACTGCTCCTTCGCGGCTGTGAACTCGCCGTACGACGCCTGAATGAAGTCACGGTACTTGTACGGGTCCGCCAGCCTGCCCGAGGCCGACAGGCCCCAGCCGTGATCGCGCAGCATCTGTCGGTCCGTATCGTCGATGGCACCGATCGCCAGTTCCATCGCCGGCGTGACCTTGTCGGGCAGCCCGACGAACTTCATGAACTCCCAGTGCTTGCTCCAGCGCCAGCGGTGGCTGTTCCACTCGACGTCCTTGCCGCCGTGCTTCCAGTTCGCCACCGAGGTGAAGGCCGGGCGGCTCGGCGCGTCCGCCGTGGCCCAAAGCGATGTAACGACAGGCGGCACAGTCGGCACCCAACGGTAGCGTTCGAGCGGTATCAGGCAGTCGTCACGGCCGATGTTCACGCCGTAGGTGCAGAGGTGATCGTAGCTGTCGAGTTCTGCAATCGCGTGCTCTTCCCCTTTCGCCACTTCTACCTGCTTCCGGACAGGGTCGGTTTCCAGGTAGATGAGGTTCGCGCAAGCGCGATGCTCTTCGCGGGGCTCCTGGCTGCCACACAAATTGATGGCGATGTCCGTGCTGGCGTACAGCGCTTTCAGGTCGTCGTAGTTGGGCAGCCCGTAGCAGACGTCGAAGCGGGTTGGCGCGCGCACAAACCAGCGATCCTCGAAGCCGAATGCCCGCAGGTACCGAACGGCGCGCTCGACATTCTGCTCGATTTCCCAGACCGGATTGTAGGTCTCCGGGTGGAAGAAGTACTCGTCTGAGTCCTCGACATACCAGACGTCGTAGCCAAGCTCGCGCAGCGGCAGCAGATAGTGCAGCACCTGCCAGATCATGCCGCCGAAGGGCGAGCGGAACATCTGCCCCCAAACGACAACACGGCCCTTGCTGCTCACGACCAGGGGCCCCCGGTAGCCAGCGCCCTATGCGACATGACGCAGCAGCTCCCCCAGAACACGGTCGGAACTGAACAGCGTCTCGGCAAGATGCCTGGCCCGCCGCGACTGTCCCTCCAGGTCGTCGAAGACTTCGACGACCTGGTTGAGAGCCTCGTCGGGCGACGCGAACCAACGTACGCCCTGGTCGCGCGGTAGCCAGCGTTCCAGGCCGGTGTCCTGGACGATCACCGGCCGACCGGACGCCAGGTAGCAAACGCTGCGGTCGCTGAACCAGCCGGTATTGGTCGCGACATAGCAATGCTTGGCGATGCCGAACTCGGCCCCAGATCCGACGATGAATCGCTGATAGGCCGACGGCGTGCCTGATGCGTCGATGCCAGGCTGAACCGCCCAGCCACCCTCGAGGAAGTGCCGGTCGCCGCCGCCGGTCAGCGCGACGGAGAAAGCCCGGCCAGACCGGCGCGGCAGGTCAGCATATGGTGGAAAGGCCCGGTCCTTCTGCCCCATCGGCTGACCGCGCAGTTCCAGATCCTTCATCCCGCGCCAGCGCATGATCGTACTGACGGGATAGTCGTCGTTCGACGGCTCACAGGGCCAGGCCGGCAGGTAGACCGGTGGCAGGGTCGGCACCCAAGTTCGCCCGCCGGTCGGTACCGATGCCGCTTCCGTGCCGACATTCTGGCCGACCGTGAAGAGCATCTCGCAACGATCGATGGTATCGACGTAGGCGGGCTCGCATTGCTCGTAGCGGATCTGCGTGAAGCCCGGATCAACATCGAGAAACGCGCGAACTCGTGGCCGGTCGTACTCCTCGCGCCACTTCAGGAAGGGGATGCCGCGGATCAACAACACGTCCGCGCTCGCCAACCGCGCCTGAAGCTCGTCCATGGTAAGCCCGACAATGGCATCACTCGTCCGGTAGGCCCAGGCGCCACGAAACCCATTGCTTTCCAGGCTGTCCTTCACGAAGCCGCCGGGATAGTCGAGCTCCCAGGTGTTCTCTCCACGCTCCCAGTTGTAGACCACCGACCAATCGCCGGCGTCTTCCAGGTAGGTCACATCCACGCCAAGCGCCTGCAGGCCCAGAAGGTATTGCAGGTTGGCCCACGCCTGGCCGCCGGTGACGGAGTGACCGATGGAGCCGGCCATCACGATGCGCGGCGGCGAACCAGCCGTGCGGGGACCGACCGCCGAGGACGTCATGGCCGATATCCCGCAGCGAAACGCTCACCGGCCTCCGCGTACAGGTCGCACAGGCTTCGGTTGAGCTTATGGATGTCGTGATTACGTGCCATGAACGCCTGACCGCACTGCCCCATCGCGTCGCGCCGCGCGCCGTCGCTGACCAGTGTCGTCAGCGCTGTGGCGATCTCAGCTGGGGCGCGCTCGCTCACCAATAGACCGCTCTCGCCGTCGAGCACGATCTCCGGAATGCCCGCGTGATGCGTGGAGATGACCGGCAGGCCAGCCGCTCGTCTTCATTCCCGGCTGGACCCTGACGCACGACTTCTTTCA
>CAZVLI010000088.1:8962-9625 GCA_964627965.1 uncultured Rhodospirillales bacterium | reverse complement strand
GCAGAACGGTGACGGATGAAGCGCCGCTAAGGTCGCCCGCGCCGAGGTCAATATCCGGCGCGAGGCCGGTTTTGTGCTGGCGGCGCGGCTGGCCGGCAACTCCGACCTGCGCTTGCTGGCGACGCAGGTATTCCCCAACGCGCTGCCGCCGATGATGGTGCAGGCCTCGCTCAACATGGGCTGGGCGATCCTGAACGCGGCCGGCCTGAGCTTCATCGGCCTGGGCGTGCGGCCGCCGACGGCGGAGTGGGGCATCATGGTCGCCGAGGGCGCCAACTACATCGTCTCCGGCGAATGGTGGATCGCGCTGTTCCCCGGCGCGGCGCTAATGCTGGCGGTGTTCACCTTCAACCTGATGGGCGACGGCCTCCGCGACCTGGTCGATCCCAGGCAACGCACATGAATGATCCGCGCCCGCCGCTGCTGAAGCTCGACGACCTGTCGGTCGAGTTCCAGACCCGCAACGGCTTGGTCCGTGCGGTCGAGCAGGTCGACCTTTCCGTCGACAAGGGCGAGATGCTGGGCATCGTCGGCGAAAGCGGCTCGGGCAAGTCGGTCACGTCCTACGCGCTGCTGCACATCCTCGATCGGGCGGGCAGGATTGCCGGCGGGCAGGTAACGTTCGGCGGCATCGACCTGACCCGGGCACCGGAGTCGACCATG
>CAZVLI010000088.1:2762-8942 GCA_964627965.1 uncultured Rhodospirillales bacterium | reverse complement strand
TCTTCCAGAACCCCCGCGCGGCGCTGAACCCGATCCGCAAGGTCGGGCACCAGATCGGCGACGTGCTGCGCCAGCACGCCCTGGCGACGCGTCAGGACGTGAAGGAGAAGGCCATCGACGTTCTGCGCCAGGTGCGTATCAACGACGCCGAGGCGCGCTACCACGCCTATCCGTTCGAGCTGTCAGGCGGCATGTGCCAGCGCATCGTGATCGCCATCGCGCTGGCCTGTCGACCGCAACTGCTGATCGCCGACGAGCCGACCACCGGCCTCGACGTGACGACGCAGAAGGCGATCATGGACCTGGTGGTCGAACTGGCGCGCGAACGCAACATGGCCTCGATCCTGATCACGCACGATCTCGGGCTGGCCGCCGCCTACTGCCACCGCATAGTGGTGATGCAATCGGGCCGCATCGTCGAGGCCAACGCGTCGAAAACGCTGTTCGACCGACCGACGCATCCCTACACGCAGAAGCTGATCCGCGCGACGCCGCGACGGCACTCGACGCTGGCCGACCTGGTGCCGGGCGCCGACATGGGCGCGGCGCCGACCGCCGGCGACGGGGCGCTGCTGAAGGTCGAGCATCTGGTGAAGGAGTACCCGCTGGCAAGCGCACCTGGCGGCCTGCTGTCCCGCTTGCGCAAGCGAACCGATGAGGCGCCGACCTTCCGCGCGGTCGACGACGTCAGCTTCTCCGTTGGCCACGGCGAGAGCGTCGGCCTGGTCGGCGAGAGCGGTTGCGGCAAGTCGACCACGTCGTCGATGGTGACGCGGCTGCTCGACCCGACCGCCGGCTCGATCACCTTCGACGGCCAGGACATCGGTGCGGTGCCGGCCAAGGACTTCGCTGCCGCGCCCGCGCGGGCGAAGATCCAGATGGTGTTTCAGGACGCGACCGACAGCCTGAACCCGCGCTACACCGCCTTCGATTCCATCGCCGATCCGCTCTACCGACTGGGCGGCGTGTCGAAGCGCGACAAGGCGATGGCCAAGGCGGAAGAACTGGCCGACATGGTCGGCCTGCCGCGGCCTCTGCTGACCCGCTTCCCGCATCAGCTTTCCGGCGGCCAGAAGGCGCGTGTCGGTATCGCGCGGGCGGTCGCACTCCGACCGAAGTTGCTGATCCTGGACGAGCCGACGGCGGCGCTCGACGTTTCGGTGCAGGCGGTGGTGCTGGCCTTGCTGGCGCGACTGCGTAGCGAGTTGTCGATGAGCTACATCTTCGTCAGCCATGACCTCAACGTCGTGCGTCTGCTCTGCGATCGGGTGATCGTCATGCAGCGCGGGCGCATCGTGGAGGAGGGGCCGGCGGAGACGCTCCTCGACAGCCCAAGCGATCCCTACACGCGCTCACTCGTGGCCGCGATCCCTCACCTCAGCCAGCCGGCCGCATGAGCGCGAGCATCGGCGCGACGTCGTCGAGGCTGCCCAATTTCCAGAGTTGCTCGATCAGTGGGCCTGGTTCGACGCCGGAACCGCCGAAGTCCGCGGCCGCGATCAGCTTGGCTTCCAACTCGGCGTCGGTCAGAGGTCGCTCCAGGCTGCCACGCGCGGTCTCGACGGTGCTCTCCAGCCGCGTGCCGTCGCGCAGGTCGAGGCTGAGTGACACCACGCCGACGGCGAGGTCGGGATCGTCGACGACGCCAACTTTCGCGCGCAGCGCTTGCACCGCCGGATCGGCGACGGCGGCATCGGTGTATTCCGGCAGGCCTGCCTTGCCGCGCAGCAGGACGACCGCGACGGTGTGCTGCGCGCTGACCTGCGACTCGCGGCCGGTGCTAACGTCGGGGCGGTCGGTGCGTTCGCCGAGCAGCGGGTGCGCACGCACCGTGGCGCGCTCGATGGCGGCGGCATCGGCGCCTTTGCCATGCAACGCAAGGCAGGCGTCGATCAGTGGGTTCAGCACCACTCCGCAGGGGTAGGGCTTGTAGGTGTTGGCCAGCAACTCCCAGTTCTCGCCGAGGCCAGCGGTCACCCCGGCGAGGTCGGCGCCATCGCCCATCACGGCGGCGAAGCCGCGCGGTCCCTCCAGCGGTTCGGTCGGTCCTGCGACGCCGGCCTGTGCCGCCAGCGCGGCGAACAGACCGTTGCGGGCGGCGTTGCCGACGCCGATGGACTTCGACATGGTGCCGAGCGTCTCGACGACGCCGGACGCCTGGGCCGACGCATTGCCCTGCGCCCACAGATGTTCATCGGCGTTCAAGCCGAGCAGCTTGCCCGCGGCCGCGGCGGCGCCGAACACGCCGCAACTCGACGTGATGTGCCAGCCGCGCCGGTAGTGTCCGGGCGAGACTGCATTGCCAAGCCGGCAGGCCACCTCCACGCCGAGCGCGAACGCGAGCAGCAGGTCCGGGCCACTCACCGTCTGCCGCTCGGCCAAAGCCAGCAAGGGCGGCGCAACCGGCGCGGTCGGGTGGATGATGGTCGGGATGTGCGTGTCGTCGTAGTCGTGCACGTTGCCCGCCGCGGCATTCAGGAAGGCTGCGGTCAACGGGTCGGTGCGTTCGCCATGGCCGATCACGGTGGCGGTCGGCGCGCCGGTGAACTCGCGCAGCACGGCCCACGACCGTTCGACGGCGACATCGCGGCAGCCGGCCAGCGCCGTGCCGACGAAGTTCAGGACCGAGCGCTTGGCCTCGTGCCGCACTCGTTCCGGCAAGTCGTCCCAGCGCGCGCCGGCGATGTAACGCGCCAGGGCGGCACTGATCTGCTGGCTCATGTCTCAGCTCACCGTCCAGGCGCTGTCCACGGGCAGATTGGCGCCGTTGATCTCGCGGCTGTCCGGACCGCACAGGAAAACCACCAGCGCGGCGACCGTCTCCAGCGAGATGAAGCGGCCGCCGGGCTGGCGCGTGGAGAGATACGCCGCCGTTGCCTCCTCCAGCGACAGGCCGCGTTCGGTGGCCATGGCCGCGATGCGGGCCTCGATAGCTGGCGTCGGTAGGGTGCCGGGCGCGATGGCGTTGCAGGTGATGTCGGCGCCAGCGACCTCAAGCGCGACGGTGCGGGTCAGGCCGAGGATACCGGCCTTGGTGCTGGCGTAGTCGATGCGCTCGGGGGCGCCCTTGCTGGAGAAGGGCGAGCTCATGTTGATGATCCGGCCCCAGCCGTTCGCGCGCATCTGCGGCAGAACCAGCCGGATGGTGCGGAAGGGTGCCGACAGGTTCACCGCCAGCGCCCGGTCCCAGTCCTCAATGCGGAATTTCTCGACCGGCGCGAAGTGGCGCACGACGGCATTGTTCACCAGCACATCGATGGCGCCGAAGTCGCTGGTGACGCGTTCGACGAGGCGTTCGATCTCCGGCGGCGCAGCGAGATCGGCGGCGTGGTAGGCGATGCGGGCGCCGGTCCGCGTCGCGATGCCGTCGAGCCGCTCCGTGTCGACATCGTCGCTGAGATCGTTCATCGCGACATCGAAACCCGCCGCGGCCAGGCGTTCGACGACGGCCCAGCCCAGGCCACCGGTGGCGCCGGTGACGAGCGCGCATCGTCGCCTCTCGTTCGTGGATGTCGCTGGCATGGCCCTAGGTTCCGCGTCACGGCCAGTGCCCGTCAAGCGGCGCGGCGAAGCCTAATCGGTATGCAGGTGATCATCTGCGCGGAATCTAGGCACGCGCTGCATACGCTCGCGGCAGTGCGCGGTGCAATCTACTGAATTGCATACGAAATCCGGCGCCTGTCGCTTGGCACGCAAGCTGCAAAACGGTCCCGGTCGATTGACGGGATCCTTGTGGTTGGCGGCGGCGTGACGCAATCGGGTGCAGATATCGAGTTGGTCGCGGCGACCAAGCGCTACGGCGCGACGGTCGCCGTGGACGGCATCGATCTGAGAATTCCAGGCGGCACCTATTGCTGCCTGCTGGGGCCGTCGGGCTGTGGCAAGACGACGACGCTGCGGATGATCGCCGGGCACGAAACGGCCACCTCCGGCGATGTCGTGATCGGCGGCCAGAACGTCACCAAGTTGCCGCCCGCGCGGCGCGGCACGGCGCTGATGTTCCAGAACTACGCGCTGTTCCCGCACCTGAGCTGCGTCGACAATGTTGCCTTCTCCCTGCGGATGCGCGGCGAGAAGAAGGCGGCGCGGCGCGCTGCCGCCATGGCGTACCTCGAACTGGTGCAGATGCAGGACTACGCCGAGCGCATCCCGGCGCAGCTCTCCGGCGGCCAGCAACAGCGTGTGGCGCTGGCGCGCGCGCTCGTCACCAAGCCGAGCGTGCTGCTGCTCGACGAGCCGCTGTCGGCGCTCGATCCGTTCCTGCGCGTGCGGATGCGCGAGGAGCTGAAGCGGCTGCAAACCGAGCTCGGCATCTCCTTCGTGCATGTGACCCATAGCCAGGAAGAGGCGATGGCGCTGGCCGACCTCGTGGTGGTGATGAGCGACGGTCGGATCGAGCAGGCCGGCCCGCCCCGCGAGGTGTTCGATGCGCCGGCGACCGACTTCGTCGCCCGGTTCATGGGCGACCACAACGTGCTGACCGGGACGGTGCAGGCGATCGCCGATGGTGTCGCGCGGGTCGCCGGCGATGGTTTCGAATTCCCCTGTCCCGCCGAAGGCTTGTCGGTCGGCGAAACGGTCAGCGCGGCACTGCGCGCCGACAAGGTCGACCTGGCACTGACCGAACGGCGACTGAAAGCGGTCGGCGAGGGCGCCGATGGCGAAGCCGTTTCCGGCGATGCGCTGCACGCACGCGTGGCGTCGATCGAGTATCTCGGGCTCTGGGTGAAGTTGCGCCTCGATATCGCCGGGGCGCCGGACTTCACCGTCACGCTCTCCGATTCAACCTATTTCCGCCAGCCGTTGCGGGTTGGCGACGACGTCACCGCGACATGGCGCGCGAGCGACATGCACGTCCTCGACCGCGGCTAGCGCCAAGAATCCTGTGCCAACAAGGAGGCAATCATGACCAAGAAGACGACGAGCGATATCAAGACGAAGGGCGTTTCGCGGCGCAAGGTGCTGCTCGGCACCGCGGCCACCGTCGGCGCGGCGGCGGGCGCCGGCGTCATCGACGGCTTCCCCTTCGTGCACGCGGCCGAGCCGATCACGTTGCGTATCGCCGGCACCGGCGTGAACCAGTTCAAGCAGCTCGCCGACAAGGCTAAGGAGGATCTTGGCTTCACCATTCAGTACACGTCGCTGACCTCCGACGACGTGGTGAAGCGCGCGGTGACGCAGCCGACGTCGTTCGACATGCTCGATTCCGAGTACTGGATGCTCAAGAAGATCATCCCGTCGGGCAAGCTGCGCGGCATGGATGTCACGAAGATCGCGAACTACGACAAGATCGTGCCGATCTTCACCAAGGGTGAGCTGCCGAACGGCAAGAAGGTCTCGCGCCAGGGCATCGCGCCGATCAAGGTCAGCTATCTGAAGGACGAGAAGTCGCCGGAATTCGCGGCCGATCCGACGCAGTGGATGACGCTGATCCCGACGGTCTACAACGCCGACACGCTGGGCATCCGCCCCGACCTGGTCGGCCGCGACATCAGCTCCTGGGCCGACCTGCTGGACCCGGCGTTCAAGGGCAAGGCGTCGATCCTCAACATCCCGTCCATCGGCATCATGGACGCGGCCATGGTCTGCGAGGCGATGGGCGAGGTCTCCTATGGCGACAAGGGCAACATGACCAAGGAGGAGATCGACAAGACCATGGCGGTGCTGACCGAGGCCAAGAAGGCCGGGCAGTTCCGCGCGTTCTGGAAGGAGTTCAACGAGAGCGTCAACCTGATGGCCTCGGGCGAAGTGATCATCCAGTCGATGTGGTCGCCGGCGGTGACCAAGGTGCGCTCGATGGGCGTGCCTTGCATCTACCAGCCGCTGAAGGAAGGCTACCGGGCCTGGGCTGGCGGCCTCGGCCTGCCGGCGCACCTGGAGGGCAAGAAGCTCGACGCCGCGTACGAGTTCATCAACTGGTACCTGTCCGGCTGGGTCGGCGCCTTCCTGAACCGCCAGGGTTACTACACCGCCGTGCTGGAGACCGCCAAGGCGCACATGAGCGCTGACGAGTGGGACTTCTGGATGGAGGGCAAGCCGGCCAAGGCCGACGTGATGAGCCCGACCGGCGACAAGATCGAAAGCGCCGGCACGGTGCGCGACGGTGGCTCCTTCTGGGACCGCATGGGCAACGTGACGGTGTGGAACACGGTGATGGACGAGGACCGCCACCTGGTGCGC
>CAZVLI010000088.1:0-2752 GCA_964627965.1 uncultured Rhodospirillales bacterium | reverse complement strand
GGCCGCAAGGGGAACGAGTTTATCGCCGCGTAGGCCGAAGGGGACTCGCGAACCGGCCCGGCGGGTTCCGCCGGGTCGGAATCGCGGGACGATTCTGATGTCGCTTCGCAACCTGGCCAGCCACATGCAGGCGGCGCCGCTGGCCCTGGTCTTCTGCCTGTTCTTCGTGCTGCCGGTCGGGCTGGTCGTGGTGGTCAGCTTCTTCGACTACCAGACCTACGACATCCTCATCCCCGACTTCACCTTCCAGAACTACGAGGACGTGTTCTCGCAGTCGGTGACGTACCAGACCTACTGGATCACCGTGCGCTTCTGCCTGATCGTGTGGGCGATCACCTTCGTCCTCGGCTTCACCATCGCTTACTTCCTCTGCTTCCACGTCCGCAGCCTGACGTGGCAGATCGTGCTGTTCCTGCTGTGCACGATCCCGTTCTGGACCTCCATCGTGATCCGGATGATCTCGTGGATCCCGCTGCTCGGGCGTAACGGGCTGGTCAACAAGGCGCTGGTCGGCGGCGGCGTGGTGCCGGAGCCGCTGGAATGGCTGCTCTATTCCGAGTTCGCCGTCGTGGTCGGCTACGTGCACCTCTACACGCTGTTTATGATCGTGCCGATCTTCAACTCGATGATGCGCATCGACCGGCGCGTGCTGGAGGCCGCGGCCGACAGCGGCGCCAGCGGCTGGCAGACCGTGTGGCATGTCATCATGCCGCTGACCAAGCCGGGCATCGCCATCGGTTCGATCTTCGTGATCGCCATGGTGATGGGCGACTTCGTCACCGTGAACGTGCTTGGCGGCGGCCGCATTGCATCGGTCGGCAAGGCCATCGCGACCGAGCTTTCCTACCTGCAGTTCCCGCCGGCCGCCGCCAACGCCATGGTGCTGCTGGCCGTGGTGATCGGCTTGATCGTGCTGCTGATGCGTTTCGCCGACGTGCGCAAGGAGCTTTAGATGGAAGGCGAGAAGCGTCCGCTCAGCTTCTATGTCCTGGCCGGCGTGTTCACCCTGTTCGTGCTGTTCCTTTACGGGCCGATGTCGGCGGTGATCCTGCTCGCATTCCAGGGGCCGGACGGTGGCCTGACCTTCCCGATGAACGGCATGTCGCTGCACTGGTTCGAGGACATCTTCCAGCCGCAGTCGATCGGCGACATCTGGGGCTCGTTCAGCCGCTCGATCAGCCTGGGCCTGATCGTCATGGTGGCGACGGTGGTCATCGCCTTCCTCGCCGGGCTGGCCTTCCGGCGCAGGTTCCGCGGCGCCAGCGTGCTGTTCTACTGCGCGGTAGCCAGTCTGATCATGCCGTCCATCGTCGTCAGCCTGGGCATCGGCGCGGGTTTCGAGCTGCTCGGCATCGAGCGCTCGTGGTGGAGCTCGGCGCTGGGCGCGCACCTGACCTGGACGCTGCCGTTCGGCCTGCTGATCATGTTCGCCGTGTTCAATCGGTTCGACAAATCCTACGAGGAGGCGGCGCGCGATCTGGGCGCCGGCGGGTGGCAGACGATCCGTTTTGTGGTGTTGCCGATCGTCGCGCCGAGCCTGATCGGTGTGGCACTGTTCGGCTTCACGCTGTCCTATGACGAGATCGCGCGCACCTCGCAGTCGGTGGGGGCGCTGAACACGCTGCCGCTTGAGTTGCAGGCAATGCAGACCAACGTGACGACGCCGGTGATCTACGCGCTGGGCGCCTACACGACGGGCTTGTCGTTGCTGGTGATCGCGGTCAGCCTGGGGCTGGTGACGCTGTTTCGCAGCCGACAGCGCCGGCACGGGTCCGACGCCGGCAAGGGCATGGTGTGAGCATGAAGCTGCTGGCGATCAATCCGAACACGACCTGGTCGATGACCGACAAGATCGGCGCGACCGCGCGCGCCGTCGCCGCGCCGGGCACCGAGATTGTGGCACTGAGCCCGGCGGATGGTCCGGTCTCCATCGAGGGGCACTATGACGAGGCCTACTGCGTGCCCGGCCTGTTGCAGGAGACCATCAAGGGCGTCGCCGCCGGGGCCGACGCGGTGATCGTCGCGTGCTTCGACGATCCCGGCCTGGACGCCTGTCGCGAGGCTGTCGACGTGCCCGTGATCGGTATCTGCGAGGCGGCGATGAGGATGGCGAGCCTGGTCTCGCACAGCTTCTCCGTCGTCACTACGCTGAACCGGGCGGTGCCGGTGATCGAGGCGCTGGCCTTGAAGTACGGCATGGAACGGCATTGCCGCCGGGTCCGCGCCGCCGAGGTGCCGGTGCTGGCGCTAGAAGACCCGGAGAGCGACGCGACCGACAAGGTCCGCGCGGAAGTGCTGGCGGCGATGAAGGAAGATCACGCCGAGGCGGTGATCCTCGGCTGTGCTGGCATGACCGACCTGACCGAGGCGTTGACCCGCGAAACTGGGGCGCCCGTGCTGGATGGCGTCGCGGCGGCGGTGAAGCTGGCGGAGGCCGCCGTCGGGCTCGGGCTGAAGACGTCGAAAGTGGGCGGCTATGCCAGCCCGCGCGTGAAGGACTACACTGGCGCTTTCGCGCTCTATGCCCCTGGAGCCTGGCGATGAAGCTGATCGGCGTCGATGTCGGCGGCACCTTTACCGACCTCGTCTACACCGACACCGATGCTGGCGAGATCGTCATTCACAAGACGCCGACAACGCCGGACGATCCGTCGCGTGGCGTGATCGAGGGCGCGCTGGAACTGTGCCAGCGCGTCCACGGCCGCTTCCGTATCGCCGGCCTGGTCGGCGCCGAGGTGGCGCTGATCGTTTC
>CAZVLI010000087.1:0-9655 GCA_964627965.1 uncultured Rhodospirillales bacterium | reverse complement strand
GGACATCAAGATCGCCGGCATCACCGAGGCGATCATGAAGGACGCGCTGGCACAGGCGCACGAGGGTCGCACCCACATCCTGGGCGAGATGTCCAAGGCGCTCGACACCAGCCGTGGTGAGCTCAAGTCGACCGCGCCGCGCATCCACATGATGCACATCAAGGCCGACAAGATCCGCGAAGTGATCGGCTCGGGCGGCAAGGTGATCCGCGAGATCACCGAGCAGACCCAGACCAAGATCAACATTGAGGACGACGGCTCGATCAAGATCGCCTCCCCGAACCAGGAGAACATCGAGGCCGCGATCGCCTGGATCAACGGCATCGTCGCCGAGCCCGAGGTGGGCAAGGTCTATCGCGGCAAGGTGGTGAAGGTGGTCGAGTTCGGCGCCTTCGTGAACTTCCTGGGCGCCCGCGACGGTCTGTGCCACATCTCCGAGCTGGCGCCGCACCGGGTCAAGACGGTCAAGGATATCGTCGACGAAGGCCAGGAAGTCTGGGTCAAGTGCCTGGGCATCGACGATCGCGGCAAGGTCCGCCTGTCGATGAAGGTCGTCGATCAGGAGACCGGCAACGAGATCCCGAAGGATCAGCCGAAGGAAGACACCGCCAAGGAGGCCGACGCGCCGGCGGAGTAATCCTTCGTCTCACAACGAACCGGAAAGGGCGCCCTTGCGGGCGCCCTTTTTCGTTTCAACCGCTGCCGACGGCATGCAGGTCGAGGCGTTGTGTCGGTGGTTCTTACAATCATTATATTAGTAGAACTAAATTTCACATCAAAATCAGCTAGCTACGGCCTGGCATCGTCGTTGCTTGGCTTCCTGCCCGACCTGTGCGAGTCCGCACAAGTTTCGAGGAAATAAGAACATGAAGAATCGATGGGCTAATCGTATCGGTGCGGCGGCGGTTGCGGTCGCACTTGTGGCCTGGGGTGGTGCCGCCCAGGCGGCGCTGGCGACCGTGGTGCGTGGCGCGCCGCCGCCGGTGGCGGCACGGGTGACCTGACCGAGAACTTCAACACCGTTGTGTCGGATCTCGACTTCGGTACCGTTGACCAGACAGTTGGCTTCCTCACGTTCAGTTCGCCTGTTGGTGACAGCAGCTTTCATCACATCGATGCATCGCCGTTCGGCGTGCCCGGCGCGCTCGACGACACCACCTACGCGGTGCTTCGGGCGACCGGCACGAACTTCAACACACTTGTGAGCTTCGGGCCTGTGTTCGCCATTGGGTTCGACTACGCGAACTTCAACATTTCCGGCGACCTGTCGGTGACCACCAGCCTCGGCGACACCAGGACGATCGCGGATTCGCCCGACGCCACCAGCTTCTTTGGCCTCGTCTATACGGAGGGCGAGGCGATCACGTCGCTGCTGTTCGAACCGGCGAACGACGAGAATCTGGCGATCACTTCCGACAATTGGGAGGCGTTCTCGGCCAGCGACGTGCCGGCGCCGTCTGCCCTCGGCTTGCTCGTGCTCGGCATTGTCGGGCTTGGCTTCGCAAAGCGGCGCAAGGTCGCCTAACCAAGCAACCACGATTTAGGGAGGCAGATGCTCCCTTCCTTTCAGATCGAACCGGAAAGGGCGCCCTCGTGGCGCCCTTTCTCGTTCGCGGCGTTCATGACGGGCGGCGTCGGCGTCTGGCGGCGAGCAACGCCATCGCGGCCAGCATGACGGTCAACGTGCCGGGTTCCGGGACGGCGGCGGGGAGCAGGAAGACGCTGCCTTGCAGCCCGGTGATGCCGGTGTTCCGCGCGATGATCGCGGACAGCGTGCTTTCGCTGCCCGGCCAGAAGCCGAGCTCGCCGAGGAACTCGAGATTGCCGAGGTAGAAGTACGGGTCGCCGTCGCGCAGACGTCGGAACGCGTCCGAGACGATCAGGTTGAAGGTCTCGCCCAGCAGGCCGCCGTTGACCGCATCCTCCGCGAGCCCGCCGACCCAGAGATCGACGTCGTCCACATTGCCGGTCCCGTAGGCTCGTTCCAGCAGCGCCGCGAGTTCGGGGTCCTCGGTTATCCCTAGCTGCATGCCGGCGATCGTGAGGTAGTCGTCGACCGCGCCGAGGCCGAGCGCTTCGCGGACGGCGTTGTATGACGCCAGCCCGACGTCGCGTCCGCGCGCGATGTTGACCGAGGCCAGGTCGAGCCCGCCGGTGGCGGCTGGAAACAGGAAGTTGCGAACGCCGTCGACGAGCTGGTTGTCGAGCGCCTGGGCCGGACCCAGCGCGAGGCCGAGCAGCAGGCTGTCGACGCCCTCGCCGGTGCCGCTGGCGGCATCGAAGATCGCGCCGGCGTTGAAGAAGGACGACGCCAGCGACATCGCCCCCGGCGACGTCCCGTCCGCGTTCTGCCGGTCGAGCGTGTCGGACAGCAGCGTGTGGCCGAGCCTGTAGGCGGCGTTGGCGAACTCGTGGCTGATGCTCGGATCGACCGTATCGTCGAAGCCGGTGTACGGCGTCAGTCCGAAGCCGCCACCGAGGCTGTCGCCGACGCGGGCGTCGGGGGTGAAGCCGTCGCCGATCAGGATCGGGAGGAACTCGTTGTAGGTGATCGCCTGGATCTCGGCGGTGACCACCTCGCGCGCGGCGCGGAAAACGAAATCGCCGACCGTGTCGATGCCGTTGTCCGCTGTCGTCAGCGCCGTTGCCATATGATCGGCGAGGACCGTGTCGCCTGCGTCGAGCCGGCCGCCGATCTCTGCCGCCACGCGGTTGTGCTCGCGCACGAACAACGTGTGCGTGGCGGTGAGGCCGATCTGCTCGTTCGCGCGTGGCTCGCCCGCCCCGAACAGCGTGTCCGTCGGCAAACCGAACGGGTTCGCCATCTCGACCGGCCCACCGTTGGCGAACGGCAGCAGCGTTTCCGTGCGCAGGCCCGTGGTTGTCATGAATGTGGCGTCCTGCGTCCGCAGGCGCCCCATCTCGGCGGCCGGTCCGGCGATCGCGTCCGGGGCACGCAGCGCGTCGGCCACCTCGGCCGACGAGCCGTAGATCACCGAACCGTCCAGGAAGGACGTGATCTCGTTGATCTGCTGCCGCGGGTTGTCCGCATCGGTGCCGGTCCCCGGCGCCGCCGGCACGCGGGTGAACGGCAGCGCGGTAATGCCGCTGGCGACGAAGGGGTCGGTCGCGTTGTCCTGCGGCACCGGGATCGGCTGGAAATCTTCCGCCGGGCTGGCGCCGGCGCCGTCGCTACGCGCCAGGTCGTGGTCGATGAACTGGCCCCACTGCCACAGCCAGTTGCTGGCGCCGGCGGCGTTCGGCGTGGCGGCGGTCTGTGCCGCGACCGTGTTGCTGATCTCGCGAGGGTTGGCGAGGGCGCCGCTGGTGCCGGTCGTGCGTGGCTCGTTCGCCCCGTCGTCGTAGGCCGGTTCGACCAGCCGGATGAGGGGCGTCTCGGCGGCGCCGCCGTTAGGGTTGGTGTCGGTGCCGTCGAAGCTTCGATACGGCGTGAGCGGCGTCGCGCTCGCGTAACCAGCCCAGCCGATGACGATGGATACGGCAAATGCCGCCCAGCACGGGGCGAATATGTTGCCTTGCATGATTCAACGCTGATCCCTTGTCCTTGTTGTCTGCGCGCGAGTCGGGTCGCGGCCCGATCGCGAGGCAGTCGATCACGAAAACGTGAGCAGGGCAACGAACGGCGACACCCACGGATTGCGGTGTGCGCACTTGTCACAGTCCGTAAGGTGGTGGGGTCATTAAGGGGGGTGCAGAGCGCGACGGCGTTCGCGACCCCGGAGCGGAGGAGAGCGCGATGGCACTGGACCTGCACTTCTCGGCCACGCCGAACGGCTGGAAGGTCTCGATCATGATCGAGGAACTGCGCGAAGCCGGCGTCGAGCTGCCCGACGTGAACCTCCACCCGATGGAGCTGGCCAACGGCGACCAGTTCACCCCGGCGTACACCGCGATCAACCCGAACCAGAAGATGCCGACGCTGGTGCACGACGGCCGCGCGATCATCGAGAGCTGCGCGATCCTGCAGTATCTCGGCGAGACCTTCCCGAGCCCGCTGCTGCCGCTCGACGAGAAGCGCTGGGACGTGATCCCGTGGCTCTACTGGCAGGCCGCCAATCTTGGCCCGGCCTTCGGCAACAAGGTCAGCTACACCCGCTACATCGACGTGCCGGAGGCGGAGAAGGTGCATCCGATGGAGCGGTTCGGCAAGGAGGGCCTGCGGCTCGTCGCGGTCCTGGCGCGGCAGCTGGAGACACGGCCGTACATCTGCGGCGACAACTTCACCGTCGCTGACATCGCCGCGTTGCCCTGGGTACGCGCCTACAAGTGGGCCAAGATCGACATCACCACGCGGCCGGCCGTCGTTGACTGGCTCGACCGTTGCCGCGAACGCCCCGGTGTGCGCCGTGGCTTTGCCTACGGTGTCCCGGAGGCAGAGGTCGAAAGCTTCAGCGCGGACCGCCGCGCCCAGTACAAGGCCCGTGGCGCCAGCATCGCATCCAACGATCGGCTGCGGACGGACGTCTAGGAGGAACACAGCCATGACCGTCGACGTGCGGATCGAAGATGCCATCGCCATCGTCACGATGGACGACGGCAAGGCCAATGCGATCTCCAACGACCTTCTCGATGCGCTCGAACCGGCCCTGGACCGGGCCGAAGCGGAGGCCTCGGCGGTGGTGCTCGCCGGTCGGCCGGGTCGCTTCTGCGCCGGCTTCGACCTGCGTACCGTGCGCGATGCGCCGCCGGCGGAGCGCGCCCGCCTTGTCCAGCGCGGCGGCCGTCTGCTGCATCGGCTTTACGCCTATCCCAAGCCGCTGGTCGCGGCCGCGACCGGCCACGCGGTGGCGCTGGGCGCGTTGATCCTGCTCGCCGCCGACACCCGCATCGGCGCGCGCGGCGACTACAAGCTCGGCTTGAACGAGACCGCCATCGGCCTGCCGCTACCGGTCTTCGGGCTGGAACTCGCCCGCGCGCGCCTGCGTCCGGAGCAACTCACCGCCGCCGTGATCCAGGCGCGTCTGTACGATCCGGACAGTGCGGCCGAGGTCGGCTATCTCGATGCGGTGGCCGACGAAGCCGAGGTCGTCGACAGCGCGATCGCCGTGGCGCGGCAGCTCGCCGAACTCCCCACCGACGCCTACCGCGCCACCAAGCTGTCGCTGCGTGACGCCACCCTCGACACCATCGCCCGCAGCCTCGACACGGCGGCCGGCTGACCGGCCGCCGTTACTTGCGTTTGGTGTCGCGCGTCCGGCTCCGCGGTAACTCGACCAGGTAGTTGATGATGTCGCGCCGCAGCGTCTCGTCCTCGATGCCCGGCATGGTCATGGTGGTGCCGGGCGCGAAGCCTTCCGGGTCGCGCAGGAACTGATCCAGCCGTTCCGGCGTCCAGCGTCCCCCGAGATTGCGGAACGCCTTCGAGTAGTTGAAGCCCTTCACCGAGGCGACGTCCTTGCCGACGATGTCCCACAGGTCCGGACCGATGCCGTTCGCGGCGAAGCCGAAATTCGCGGCGTGGCATCCCTGGCAGGTCGAGAACACGTGCGCACCCGGTCGCAGCGTCACGACCCGGTCCTGCCCCTCCCAGACGACGATGGTGCCGTCGTCCATCTCGGCCAGATCGCGCACGCGCTCGCCGATGTTGACCCGCTCGGTGAACTTCACGTCGCCGTCGCGCAACCGGGCCCGGTAGATCGAGAAGCCATTGCCGCGCCCGGACAGCGAGCCGATCTGCAAGTCGCCCTTCCAGGCGGTGAAGGCATCGCCGCGCGCGCGGATCAGCCGCGAGACCGCGATCGACGGTACCCAGGCGAAGAGCGGACGGATGCCCTGGTCGTGTGTCCCCGGCTCACCGTCGCCGGCCAGCGTCCTGCGGCCGTAGTCGGTGCCGTAGCTCACCCGCGGCCAGCCATAGTCGCCGCCGTCGAGGATCACGTTGAGTTCGTCGCCGCCTTCCGGGCCATGCTCGGTCGACCATATCGTGTCGCCTTCCACCAGCAGCCCCTGGTGGTTGCGATGGCCGCGACTGAAGATCCGTGCGTCACCCGTGGCGCGGTCGATCTTGACGATGGTACCGAACACTGACGTCGGATCTTCCGATATCGTCGCGAAGTCCTCGTCCGTCGAGGTGATGCCGACGGTGAGCAGGATCTCGTTGTCCGACAGCATCGCGAGCCGACCGCCGGTTTCGTTGAGAATGCGGATGTCGGGCGCCAGGCATGGCGTCGTCGCGTAGACCGAGCGCCACGATAGCGGTGTCTCCAGCGCCGCCAGGTCGATCGGTGTCTCGCTGACGCTCAGTGTCACGCAACGCTCGTCCGCGTGCCAGCGGTGATGCGCGAGTAGGAGCGTGGTGTCGCCTGCGCCGTCGGTCACCAGCTCGATATCGGTCACGCGGAAGAACTGCGACCCGCGCGGCACGTCTCGTTTGTAGTCGGCGCGATTGAGTGGCGTCTTCAGCTGCTTTAACGCGCGACGGGACACGCCGGTTTCCCCGACCTGCAGCAAATGGAAATCGCCATTGGCGGTGACCAGCAGCAGTCGGTCCGGCCCGATCCGCTGCATCGCGCCGCCGACGTCGTTCTTCGGGCTGCCTGGCGCCGCCGGAACTCTGTCCTTGGTGAGCCGGATGTCGTGCAGTGCGCTGAAGGCGTAAGTGTATGCCGGTGCCTTGTCCTTTGACCCGCCGGCCAGCAGGTCGTTCAGCTTCTCGCGCGCCGGCGCGTCCATGACCACGACGGCGATCGCCACCAGAGCGGCAAGATTGACGAGGACCGCCGGCCACTTCAGGTAGCCGATGCCGTGGAGCAGCATCAGGGCGAATACCAGCGCCAGCTCGACGACATAGGTGAGCTTGCGGATATCGAGGTCCTGCAGCCGTGTCAGGGCAAGCACGGGCAGGCAGACCAGCGCGGCGATCAGCACGATGAGGATCACGCGCTTTACGAAGCCGATCTGCCGCGGCACCAAGAGCCGATGGATCGCCAGCCCGGCGACGAAGGCCGCCGCCATCAGGGCGCCGTACAGCAACGTGTCGCGGTCCTGCAGCCACGGCGCCTCGGCGTACCGGAAACCGATCAGGGCGACGATCGTCGCCGCGCCGATCGCGCCGGCAACGACGACGTGGACCAGGCGCGCGAGAAAACTCTCTGACATGTACCTCTCATCTCCCGTGCCGTCGGGACGGCCTCGCCGGGCCAAATCGCCGCCAGCCCGAGTCGCGTCAGAGTACATGAGTATGCAGCGCTTATCGCGCCGTGATTGCCGGGCGTAATGCCGCCCGGTCCTGACTAGGGAGGACTACTCATGGACGGCGTCGCTGCGGGCTCACATAATTCTGCCGGGAACGGCGTGTCCTGCGCGGTATGAGCGACCAATGATGCGGGCGAATATGAACCCGACAGGCGAGGCGCGGGCGTAAGCAGGGGAAGGGCCGATGGCGGTCACCATCAATCTGGCGACGGATCTCGCGACCTTCGGTCAGCGTATCGTCGGCGTGCTCGATCTGGATCGCGTCGGCACCGCGGTTGCCGGCAACGCCGACGTCAACGGCGATGGCATCGATGACGTCGTCATCGGCGCGCGGCTTTACGATGTTGGCGGCGACGCGGCCGGCGCCGCCTTCGTCATCTTTGGCGGCGCGACGGCCTTCGCCAGCGAGATCAACGTCGGTTCCCTTGGCGCCGCGGGAACCACCATCATCGGCGACAATGCGGGCGACTTTGCCGGCGTGTCGGTGGCGATGATCGGCGACGTCGACAATGACGGCATCGATGACATCCTTGTCGGCGCGTCCGGCTACGACGGCGCGGGCAGCAGCCGCGGCGCCGCCTATGTCGTCTTCGGCGACAGCGGGCTGCCGGTCAACGTCAACCTGGGCACGCTCGGCGCCGGCGGCTTCCGCATCGATGGCGAGGCCGATGGCGATACCTTCGCCGGCAATTTCAGTGTCGGTCCCGGCGGCGACTTCGACAATGACGGCATCGCCGACCTGATCGTCTCCGCCGGAACGCATGACCTAGGTGCCAGCAATGCGGGTGCCGCCTACGTCATCTACGGCGATGGCTCGCTGGGCGCCAATATCGCGTTGCCATCGTTCACGGGCGCGAAGCTATATGGCGCCAACGACGGCGACCTGTTCGGCTATGGCTTGCAGCGCGGCCGCGGCGATGTGAATGGCGACGGCATCGAGGACATCATCGTCGGCGCCGGTAGCTACGGCGAGTCACCCAACAACCAGCTCGGCGGCGCCTACGTGATCTTCGGTAGCGGCACGACCCTGACGTCGCCGCAGGACATCGGCGCCATCGGCAGTCGCGGCTTTCGCATCACCGGCGCAAGTGTATTCGACGCCGTCGGCGACACGGTCGACATCATCGGCGACGTCAACGGCGACGGCATCGACGACATCCTGCTCGCCGGCGAGTCGGCCGGCCCCGACGGCACCGCTTACATTGTCTTCGGCTCCACGGGCCTCGGCAGCGACATCGACCTCGCCAGCCTCGGCAACGCCGGGGTCAAGATCACCGCCGACACCTCAGGCGGTCTGTTCGGACAGGACGTTGCCGGCATTGGCGACTTCAATGGCGACGGCATCGGCGATTTCGCCATCTCCGACAACAGCGACGACACCGGCGCCACGAATGCCGGCGCGGTCTACATCATCTTCGGCCGCACCGACTTCGGCACCACGCTGAATGTCGACACGCTGACCGACGCGCAGGGCGTGAAGATCCTCGGCGCGATGGCCAGTGACGCGATCGGCAATTCGATTGCCGCGGCCGGCGACGTCAACAACGATGGCAAGGACGACCTGATCATCGGCGCCGACTCCGCCGATGTCGGCAGCACCACGACCGGCGCCGCCTACGTCATCTTCGGCTTCAACGGCGTGCCGGGCATTTCTCTCACCGGCGACGGCGATCCCAACACGCTCACCGGCACCGACGACAACGACACGCTGATCGGCAACGCGGGCAATGACACGCTGGACGGCGGGCTCGGCAATGACAGCCTCGACGGCGGCCCGAACGACGACCTGCTGATCTCCGGTACCGGCTTCGACTCGCTGTTCGGCGGCGCCGGCACCGACACCGCCGACCTCAGCTTCGGCGATGCCAACGAGTTCCAGGTGCGCCTGCTGAGCGGCTCCAAACTCACCAACCTGTTCACCGCCCTGGTCGCCGACGGCGTGATCCAGGAGGGCGTGTTCACCGGTGCCGCCGTTCGCATGAAGTTCACCGGCGGCGAGGCTGGCTTCCAGCTCCTGGCCACGGACATCGAGAAAGTGCAGTTCGGTAACGGCACCGTCGATCTGTCCGACATCGTCGATCTCGATCTCGCCGACACCGGGATCGAGGAGATCTTCGCCGGCGGCGACGGCGACAACCTGGTCACTGGCGAAGCCACCGGCGACATCATGGCGGCCGGCGGCGGCAACGATACGATCGATGGCGGCGCCGGTGCCGATCGGGCTTACGGCCAGGCCGGCAACGACTCCATCATCGGCGGCGCCGGCAACGACAGCCTGTTCGGCAATCTCGGTGCCGATACCGTGTCGGGCGGTGCCGGCGACGACTCGATGAAGGCGCAGACCGACGACGACATGATCCTCGGCGCAGGCGGCGACGACGTGGCGTTCGGCGGCGGCAACAACGACATGATCGACGGCGGCGCCGACAGCGATACCCTG
>CAZVLI010000086.1:246-9712 GCA_964627965.1 uncultured Rhodospirillales bacterium | reverse complement strand
CTGATCGTGTTCGCGATCCTGGTAGTGGTGAACTTCGTCGTCATCACCAAGGGTTCCGGCCGCATCGCCGAGGTCGCCGCACGCTTCAACTTGGACGCCATGCCCGGCAAGCAGATGGCGATCGACGCCGACCTGTCCGCCGGTCTGATCGACGAGGCCGAGGCGCGCGCCCGGCGCAAGGCGCTGGAAGACGAGAGCACCTTCTTCGGCGCCATGGACGGCGCCGCCAAGTTCGTCCGTGGCGACGCCATCGCCGGCCTGCTGATCACCATCATCAACGTCGTCGGCGGCATCATCGTCGGCGTCGCACAGAACGGCATGTCGTTCACCGACGCCTCGGAGAGCTACATCCTGCTGTCGGTCGGCGATGGCCTGGTGTCGCAGATCCCGGCGCTGATCGTTTCGACCGCCGCCGGCCTGCTGGTGTCCAAGGCCGGCATCGACGAGAGCACCGACAAGGCGCTGTTCGGTCAGCTCAGCGGTTATCCGCGGGCGCTGGGCCTCAGCTCCGCGCTGCTGCTGCTGATGGCGCTGCTGCCTGGCCTGCCGATCCTGCCCTTCCTGACCATGTCCGCCGGCGTCGGCTTCCTCGCTTGGCACCTGGATCGCAAACGCCAGGAGGCCCAGGCCGAAGCCGAGCAGGTCGCGGCCCAGGAAGAGGCCGAGCAGCCGGTCGCCGAGGAGCCGATCACCACCGCCCTGGCGATCGACGACCTGCGCCTGGAACTGGGCTATGGCCTGCTGCCGCTGATCAACGAGAACCGCAACTACCGGCTGACCGACCAGATCAAATCGCTGCGCCGTCAGATCGCTTCGGAGATGGGCTTCGTGATGCCCTCGGTGCGCATCCTCGACAACATGCAGCTCGCCGCCAACGACTATGTCATCCGGGTCAAGGAGGTCGAGGTCAGCCGCGGCCACCTGCAGCACGGCAAGCTGCTGGTGATGGATCCGCGCGGCCACGAGATCGACCTGCCGGGCGAGCAGACCACCGAGCCCGCCTTCGGACTGCCGGCCGTGTGGATCGAGGAGGCGCTGCGCGAGGAGGCCTCGTTCCGCGGCTACACCGTGGTCGATGCCGCCACCGTCGCTACGACGCACCTGACCGAGGTGATCAAGGACAACATGGCGGACCTGCTGTCCTATGCCGCCGTGCAGCAGCTGCTCGACGACCTGGCGCCGGCGCACAGGAAGCTCGCCGACGACCTGATCCCGAACCAGATCACCGCCACCGCGCTGCAGCGTGTCCTGCAACGTCTGCTCAGCGAACGCATCTCCATTCGCGACCTGCCGACCATTCTGGAAGGCGTGGCCGAGGCCGTCGGCTACACCCAATCGGTCATCACGATTGCCGAGCACGTCCGCGCCCGGCTGGCGCGGCAGATCAGTCACGCCACCACCGGCGCCAACGGCTACATCCCGCTGGTCGCGCTGTCGGCCGAGTGGGAGCAGGCCTTCGCCGACTCGCTGGTCGGTCAGGGCGACGAGAAGCAGCTGGCGATGGCGCCGAGCCAGCTGCAGCAGTTCATCACCCGCATCCGCCAGGTGTTCGACCAGCTCGGCGCCCAGGGCGAAGCACCGGTGCTGCTAACCAGCCCGGCCGCGCGGCCCTACGTGCGCACCATCATCGAGCGGTTCCGGCCCGCGACCATGGTCTTGTCGCAGAACGAGATCCACCCGCAGGCCAAGATCAAGACCTTGTCGCAGGTGTAGCCGACGATGCGCCTGCGATCCTTCAACGCCCCGACCATGGCCGAAGCGATGCGCCTCGTGCGCGACGAGCTCGGCGACGATGCCGTCATCGTCTCGACCCACCACAGCCGGCGCGGTCGCGGGGTCCAGCTCACGGCAGCGGTCGAGCGCCGCGAGGTCGAGTTCGAACCCGTCCAGGAGCTGCCACCCGTTGCCGAGGATGGCGAGATCGCCCAGGCCCTCTCCTACCATGGCGTACCGGCTCGCCTGGCGGAGCGGCTGGTGCGCGCCGCCGTCGATTCCGGACATGCTGAGGCGGAACTGGCCCTGGCGACGGCGCTGGACGACTACCTGGAGTTTGCCAGCGGGCAGCTGCCGCCGTCGGACGGCGCATTGATGCTGGTCGGCCCGCCCGGCGCCGGGAAGACCACCACCGCCGCGAAGCTCGCTGCCCGCGCCGCACTCGGCGGAGGCGAACTGGCGATCTGCACCACCGACGTGGTGCGCGCCGGCGCGGTGACCCAGCTCGAAGCCTACGCCGAGGTCCTGCAGCAGCCGTTGCTCACCGCCGAGGAGCCGAAGCACCTGTCGATCATGCTGCAGGAGTTCGGCACCGGACACCGACCGTTGCTGGTCGACACCGCCGGGTCCAACCCACACGATCCCGACGATCTCGAGATCCTGCGCGACTTCGTGAAGGCCGGGTCGGTCGAGCCCGTCCTGGTCCTGCCGGCCGGTGGCGATGCGGAGGAGATGGCCGACGCCGCGCTCGCCTTCGCGCGCATCGGCTGCCGCCGGCTGATCGTCACGCGTCTCGACGCCGCGCGCCGTTACGGCGGCCTGATCGGCGCGGCCGCCGCCGGCAAGCTCGCCCTCGCCGCGGTCGGCTGCAGCGCCTCGATCCCGCACGGGCTGAAAGACCTCACACCGTTGGCGCTTGCCCGCGTCCTGCTGCGCGACCCGCGCCAACCCCTCCTTGTACCCGGAGCCGACACCGATGAGCGTTGAGCCGCGCGCCGTGCATCACCCCGCCAGCGGGCCCGCCGGTCGCAATTTCATCACCGTGGCCTCCGGCAAGGGCGGAGTCGGCAAGACCTTCATGTCGATCTCGCTGGCGCACGCGCTAGCCGCCGCAGGTCGCCGCGTGTTGCTGTTCGATGCCGACCTCGGCCTCGCGAACGTCGATATCCAGCTCGGCCTCGATGCGCGCCATGACATCGGCGAGGTATTGAACGGTCGCGCGGCGCTGACCGACGTGGTCACGCCCTACCCCGCCGGCGGCTTCGACATTGCTCCAGGCAAATCTGGTTCCGGTGCGCTGACCGAAGTCGACGCCGGCCAGCTCAAGCGCCTGGTCATGGAGTTGCTGCAGGCGGCGCGGCGCTACGACACCGTGATCCTCGATCACAGCGCCGGGATCGATGCCACTGTCCGGCTGCTGTCGCCGCCTGGGGGACTCGATCTGGTGGTGGTGACCGACGAGCCGACGTCGATGACCGACGCCTACGCCTATATCAAGGTTGCCTTGCAGCAGCGGCGGCCACGCGACATCCGTATCGTCGTCAACATGGCCACCGACCAGCGCGCCGGCGAACGCACCTTCGCCGCACTGGCCAAAGCGTGCGAGAATTTCCTGCAGGTGACACCGAAGCTCGCCGGCGTCGTCCGGCGCGACCGACGGGTCGCCGATTCCATCCGCCATCAGACCGGGCTGATGGCGCGCCATCCCAACAGCCCGGCCGCCGCCGATGTCGCGGCGGTCGCGCAACGCATCCTGGTGCAACGATGAGCGATACCAGACACCGCAGATCGATGCTGGCGACGGTCGAGAACCCGCGCCGCAACCTGGACACCCTGGTCGAGCAGCAGATTCACGTCGGCCACTGGGACCTGGCACTGCGCTACGTCCCGGACCAGACGATCCTGGACGTGCACGCCTCGCGCAAGTACTTCGAGCAGCTGCGCCTGGACTACACGTTGGACCTGCCGGCGGTCGCCTTCGAGGACATCAACAGTGAGCTGGTGCCGCGCTGGCTGGCGCTGCACGCGCACGCCGGCGACAGCATCATGGTGCTGCAGGAGAGCCGCCCGAACTGGGAGAACCCGGCCCTGCTCGCCTGTCTGAAGCCCTGGTAGGACGCCGACCTAGCGGCGACGGTGTATGTCGAGGCCGACCTCGTCGAGGCGCGCCTGCTCGATCCGGTCCAGGCGCGCCCGTTCCGCCGCATTGCGCTTGTCGCGCACGATCTCGATCTGTTTCAACGCCAGGTAGGCCTGACCGACATCGTCCTGCTTCAGGGCGATGCGACCGCTGACCTCGGCCAGGCTCTCCGCCAGCCGCGCCTGGTCGCGCCGGATGCGGCGCGCATAGTTGGGGTAGGCCCGCATGCTGTCGTCGAGGCCGTTGGCCGCAGCCGCTTCGTCGCGACGCAGGCTCTCCAGCTCCTCCGACGCGGCGCTGAGCTCGTCCTGATGGCTGTACAGCGTCGCCAGCTTGCGACGCTCCTCGTCGAGTTGCCAGCGCTGCAGGCGCAGCAACGTATCGTATGTGCGGCTCATGCCGTCTCCGTGGTGTTAACGGCGGTCAGGATCTCGGCCAGACGGCCGTAGCCATCGGCCAGACGCGAGACCTCGCGCTTGTCCTGCCGCAGGAAGTCTTCAAGGCTGTCATTGGCCGCGATCGCGCGATCCACGTCGGGATCGGTCCCGGCCCGATAGGCGCCGAGCCGAACGAGCTCGGCCATGTCGTCGTAAAGCGCCATCAGCCGGCGCGCCTCGCGCACCAGCGTGGTCTCGTCGTCCGAGTTGCAGCCCGGCATGGTGCGCGAGACCGACCGCAACACGTTCACCGCCGGAAAGCGCCCACGTTCGGCGATGGCGCGTTCCAGCACGATGTGACCGTCGAGGATGCCACGCACCGCGTCGGCGATCGGCTCGTTGTGGTCGTCGCCTTCGACCAGCACCGTGAACAGGCCGGTGATCGCGCCCTCGCCAGCACCGGGGCCGGCACGTTCCAGAAGTGACGGCAGCTCGGCGAAGACCGACGGCGTGTAGCCCTTGCTGGCCGGCGGCTCGCCGCCCGAAAGGCCGATCTCTCGTTGCGCCATCGCAAAGCGCGTGACGCTGTCCATCAGGCAGAATACCTGCTTCCCCTGGTCGCGGAAGTATTCCGCGAGGGTCAGGGTGAGGTAGGCCGCCTGACGGCGCATCAACGCCGGCTCGTCGGAGGTCGCGACCACGACGATGGACCGCGCCAAGCCCTCCGGCCCCAGGTCTTCCTCAAGGAACTCCTGCACCTCGCGGCCGCGCTCGCCGATCAGGCCGACGATGATGATGTCGGCCTCGGCATTGCGCGCCAGCATCGACAGCAGCACCGACTTGCCGACACCGGAGCCGGCGAAGATGCCCATCCGCTGGCCGCGACAGCAGGTCAGGAAAGTGTTGAGGCCGCGCACGCCCATGTCGAGCTTGCCACCGACCCGCTTGCGCAGATGAGCCTGCGGCGGCTTGCCCCTCAGAGGCATGGCCAGGGCGCCGCGTCGCAGTGGAATCCCGCCGTCGATCGCCTCGCCGCGGCCGTTTACCACCCGGCCGAGCCAGCTCTGGTCCGGGTAGACCGCCGCCGCCTGGTCGACGACCTTGGCGCGGCAACCCAGGCCCACGCCGTCCAGGCTGCCGAACGGCATCAGCAGCGCGCGACCGTCGCGGAAACCGACGACCTCGGCATCCAGATCCCCGCCGCCGCGTCGTTCCACGGCGCATCTGGCGCCGACGGAAAGGCTGCGTTGGACCCCGGCAACCTCCAGCAGGAGGCCCTGAACCGCCGCCACCCGGCCATACACCCGATACCCGGGCATCCGCTCGATTTCTTGTAAAAGCGCTTGCATCGCGTCCACTGTTAAGGTTCTAAGGTGATGTGGGTCACCTGCGGGCCTTCCCTGGGCCACGTTTCGGCACTATGCGCCGCGCCCCGTTAAGGAGGCGTGAACCATGTCGGAGTCGTTATGGGGAATGGCGCGCGGAGACATGGGGGCGCGCCTGGCGGGTCGTGTGAAATCGGTATGAATTTGCGGTGGCGACGACTTTTTAAGAGTCTTTACCCAAATTTAACCGTCCGGCCATTAACCTGAAGGCGCTTTAACGATTAGAGGCTGACACGATGCGGGTGCTTCTCATCGAGGACGATTCTGCCACAGCTCGAGCGATCGAGCTCATGCTCCAGAGTGAGGGGCTGAACGTCTATACGACTGATCTTGGCGAGGAAGGCCTCGACCTTGGCAAGTTGTACGATTACGACATCATCATTCTCGACCTGAACCTCCCTGACATGCACGGCTATGACGTGCTGAAGAAACTCAGGGTTTCTAAGGTCGAGACGCCGATCCTGATCCTTTCCGGCATGAGCCAGCCGGACGACAAGGTGAAGGGCCTCGGTTTCGGCGCCGACGACTACATGGTGAAACCGTTCGACAAGCGCGAGCTGGTCGCCCGGATCCACGCCATCGTCCGCCGCTCCAAGGGCCATGCGCAGTCGGTGATCCGTACCGGCAAGCTGACGGTGAACCTCGACACGCGCTCCGTGGAAGTCGAGAACAGCAGGCTGCACCTGACCGGCAAGGAGTATTCCATGCTGGAGCTGCTCAGCCTGCGCAAGGGCACCACGCTGACCAAGGAGATGTTCCTGAACCATCTCTACGGCGGCATGGACGAGCCCGAACTGAAGATCATCGACGTCTTCATCTGCAAGCTGCGCAAGAAGCTGGCCGCCGCGACCGGCGGCGAGCACTACATCGAGACGGTTTGGGGACGCGGCTACGTGTTGCGCGATCCGCCAGAGGAAGAGGCCGCCGCCTGACGGCGCCACTCCTCTCCGACACGCCGCCGCCCGGCCCTCGCGCCGGGCGGTTTGCTTTCCGGCCGTGGCCTAGCGCCAGGGCTCGACGATGACCTTGCAATGCCGGTCGGGCGAAGCCAGCGCCGCGAAGGCCGGGGCGACACCGTCGAGGTCGACCTCGCCGGTGACCATCGCCGCGCCGTCGATCTTGCCATCGGCCAGATGCCGCAGGCTGTCGGCGAATTCTTCCGCCGTGTAGCCGAGAACGAACTGCAACGACAGCTCCTTGCCGATGGCGCGCATCGGCCGGATGGTGTCGTCCTGCATGCACACGCCGACGATCACCGCGCGCGTGTGGCGCGGCACTGACTTGGCGATCTGGTCGATCATGCCCGGCACGCCGACACACTCGAACACGACCGTGGGACGATAGCTCGGCCCCTCGACCGGGAACGGCGACGGCGGCGCATCGACCGGCGCCGGCAGCGTCGCCAGATCCAGCCAGCTCTGGTACGGCGACGCCGTGGCAGGATCGACCACCAGGTCGGCGCCGTAGCGCGCCGCCAAATCCCGTCGCGCCGGTGAGAAATCGGCCGCGACGATCGGCCCGACTCCACGCAGCTTCAGACCGGCGATCACGGACAGCCCCACCGGCCCGCACCCGATGACGAGCGGCACGTCTTCCTTCTCCAGCCTCGCCTTCTGCACCGCGTGCCAGCCAACGGCCATGGGCTCGATGAGCGCCGCGATGTGGCTCGGCAGATCGCCTGGCACCGGCAACAGAAGCGCTTCGGAGAGCACCATGTATTCGCCATAGCCGCCCGGCGCGTCGTGCGAGTAGCCGACGGTCTCGCGTCCGTTCGCGCCGAAGGTGACCGGCAGGGAACAGACCCGCGTCCCGGCGGGCAGGCGTTGGCTCGCGCCTGGTCCGTAGTCAACGATCTCGGCGCAGAACTCGTGGCCCATGACCAGGTCGCGGTCGGTGCGCAGGCTGGCGAGCGTGCCCTCGCCCTCGCTGGCCTCGATCACTTCCGGCAGATGCTGAAGGACGTGCAGGTCGGAGCCGCAGATGCCGCAGGCCAGGGACTTGACCAGGACCTGCCCCGCGCCCGGCTCGGGCGTCGGCACGTCGCCGACCGCCAGCCGCTGTTCCCGCATGATCGCCGCACGCATGTCTCACCCCGCTCGATGACCGATGGCCATCGTAGCCGGGCGCCGTCGCGGCGCAACTTGTGCCGTTGGGTCTCTAGGCCGGGCCGTAGATGCCGCGCTGGCCCGGGATTGGCTTGAACGCGTCGGTGATGCCGAGGACGGTTTCCGCCGCGCCGAGGAACAGCGCTCCGTCGTCCGGCAGCAGCTTGCGCATGTTGCCCAGGACCATCGACTTGGTCTGCTGGTCGAAGTAGATCAGCACGTTGCGGCAGAAGATGACGTCGAACTTGCCCAGCGCCGTCAGCGGCGTCAGCAGGTTCTGCTCGCGATACTTCACCATCGCCCGCAGGCCGGCATCGATCTGCCAGAGGTCCTTCACCTGGGTGAAGTACTTCATCAGCAGTTGGATCGGCAGGCCGCGCTGAACCTCGAACTGCGAGTACAGGCCGACCTTGGCCTTCTCCAGCACCTCGCGGCTGATGTCGGTGCCGACGATCTCGAAGCGGTAGCCGGAAACCTTGGCCGCCTCCTCCTTCAGGATCATCGCGATCGAGTAGGCTTCCTGGCCGGTGGAGCAGGCCGCCGACCAGATGCGAATGGTGCGCGTGGTCTTGCGCGCTTCCAGCAGCACCGGCAGCACGTCCTTGCGGAACGCGTCGAACGGTTTGACGTCGCGAAAGAAAAACGACTCGTTGGTCGTCATCGCTTCCGTGACGTCGCGCATCAGCGGTTCGGACTTGGAGCGCCGAATCTCGGCGACCAGGTCTTCCAGCTTCTCCATGCCCATCTTGCGCGCGACCGGCGTCAGCCGGCTTTCGAGCAGATAGACCTTGTCCTCGGTCAGGGCCAGCCCCGACCGCTGCTTCAGCAGGTCGGACAGCAGCGCAAAGTCCTGTTGGTTCACAACCCACCCCCGTTCGCCAGGCGGCAGATCGTCGGACCGATATCGTTCAGCGGCAACACCGCGCTGCACAAACCACCGGTCGCAACCGCGCCAGGCATCCCCCACACCACACTGGTGGCCTCATCCTGGGCCACGATCGCGCCGCCGGCGTCGACGATTGCCTGACCACCGTTGAGGCCGTCGTGTCCCATGCCGGTCAGCACGACACCGAGCACCGAGCCGCCGTAGGTCTTGGCCAGGCTGCGGAACATCGGATCGACCGCCGGCCGACAGAAGTTCTCTGGCGGGTTCTTGTTCAGCGCGATGGTCGGCTGACCGCCCTTCATCTCCACCGTCATGTGGAAATCGCCGGGCGCGAGATAGATATGACCGCCCTTCAGCACCTCGCCGTCCTGCCCTTCCGAGCAGTTCTTGCCGTAGATGCGGCCGAGGTGCTCGGCCAGGATCTTGGTGAAGGTCGCCGGCATGTGCTGGGTGATCACGATCGGCTGCTTGATCTTGCCGGCCATGACCTTGACCAGTTCCATCAGCGCCTGCGGGCCGCCGGTCGAGCTGCCGATGGCAACCACCTTGGGCGACAGCATCCGGTTCACGCGTCGCAGGGAAATCGGCGCCTTGCCGTACAGCCCACCTTCCGGCCGCCGCGCAACGGTGAACGGCGCGCGACCGCCGGAGGCCTTCGCCGACGTCGCCCCGGCGCCGCGGGGCCGCATCCGCGTCGCGGCCGCCAGACCCTTCACCTTGTTGATCAGCTCATGCCGGAAATCCACCGAGCCGGTCAGCTCGGACGTCGCCGACGGCTTCGGCACATAGTCGGCCGCCCCGGCGGACAGCGCCTGGAGACTGATTTCGGCGTTGCGCTGGGTCAGCGTGGACGACATCAG
>CAZVLI010000086.1:0-222 GCA_964627965.1 uncultured Rhodospirillales bacterium | reverse complement strand
TGCTCCAGCAGCTTCTTCAGCGCCGTCATGCCGTCCATCACCGGCATCTCGATATCGAGGATCACGACGTCGGGCTGCTGCTCGCGAGCCTGGCGCAGCGCCACTTCGCCGTTGCCCGCACGGGCCACGACCGTGATCTCGCCGTCTTCCTCGAGCCAGCGACAGACCAGACCGCGGATCACCGCGCTGTCGTCGACCACCATCACGCGGATGGTGCCGGCG
>CAZVLI010000085.1:4008-9751 GCA_964627965.1 uncultured Rhodospirillales bacterium | reverse complement strand
GACACATCAAGCTGGGCGTCAAGGCCAAGGTGGCGCTGCCCGAACCCGAGATCGTCCCGTACGCCGAACGCCTGATCGCGGCGACGGGCGCGGACTTCCGAGTCGGCGGTACGCGCGCCTTTTACGTCCCGAGCCAGGATTTCATCAGGGTGCCGCCGCAGCCCGCCTTCTTCGAGCAGATCAACTACTATCGCACCTGCTTTCACGAGCTTGGCCACTGGACCGGGCACGACAGCCGGTGTGCCCGCGACCTTTCCCATTCCTTCGGATCGAAGCCCTACGCCCGCGAGGAACTGGTCGCGGAGATGGCGAGCGCCTTTGTCTGCGCCACGCTCGGCATCACGCCGACCGTGCGGCACACGGACTATATCGGCTCATGGCTTGACGTTCTGAAAGAGGACAACCGCGCCATCTTCCGCGCCGCGAGCCACGCCTCGAAAGCCGCCGATTTCATCCTCGCGTTCCGCGACGCAGAGACGGCGGCAGAGGCAGCGGCATGACCGACGCCCCGACGCTTCCGACCGAGACGACGCCCGAGGGCGAGCAGATCGTCGCGCCGGGCGTGACGCCGATCACGCTGCGCGACCGGCTCGCGGTCCGCGCCGCGCAGCCGATGTCCCCGAAGCGCAACCCGCATTTGCCGCAGAAGCCTTGCGACCTCGGCCTGTTCGACATGGACGCCCGCCGCCAGATCGACTGGATCGACGAGGCGCGGAAGGGCAAGCCATGAGCCGCGATCCCTACCGCATCGCCGGTCCCGCCGTGATCTCGTTCTCGGGCGGGCGCACGTCCGGCTACATGCTCAAGCACATCCTCGACGCCCACGGCGGCACGCTCGCCGAGGACGTGCACGTCGTCTTCGCGAACACCGGCAAGGAGCGGCCCGAGACCCTGGACTTCGTCGCCGAGTGCGGCGCGCGCTGGGGCGTTCACATCGTCTGGGTGGAATACGATTGGGACGAACCGCACCGTACACGGATCGTCTCGCACAACAGCGCGGCGCGCGACGGCGAGCCGTTCGAGGCGCTGATCGACCGCAAGGGCTTCGTGCCCAACCCCCGCATGCGGTTCTGCACGTCCTTCCTCAAGCGCGACCGCATCGACTCCTACGCCCGTCACTGGCTCGGCTGGAAAAGCTGGTCGAGCGTGCTGGGCCTGCGCGCAGACGAACCGAAGCGCGTCCACCGCCAGCGCGCCTGCGGCGCGCGGCGGCGCACCGGCGCGACCGTCCAGCTTCCCTTGGCCGACGCGCGCGTGACCGAAGCGGACGTGATGGCGTGGTGGGCCGACCAACCCTTCGACTTGGCGATCAAGTCCCACGAGGGCAATTGCGACCTCTGCTTCCTGAAAGCCCGCTGGAAGGTTGAGGCGATCATGCGCGACCGGTCCGACCTCGCGGATTGGTGGATCGCGCAGGAGGCCAAGCCCGGCAAGTCGAGCGCCAAGGGTCATTGCACCGACATGCGTCTCTTTCGCATCGACCGCGAACCCTATGCACGGCTTGCCGATCAGGTCGCCCGGCAGGGCGTCCTCGCTCTGCCCGATCCCGCCGCAGCCGAGATCGATTGGGAGCGCGAGGACTGTGTGTGCACGGACTGAAACGGAGAAGGAGCGCGACATGAAACAATGGACCGTCCAATGCGGCTACGCAGCCTATTACGCCAACACCGTCACGGTGGAGGCCGAAACCCTCGAAGCGGCGCTTGAGAAAGCCGTCGCCGAGGCAAACGACGATTCCTGCTGGAAAGCCATCGACTATTGCGGCGACACCTTCGTCGATGCCGCAGCCGAGGGCGAAGACGCCGACCTGTGGCAAGACCTCGCATCGGCGCTGCCGATCCCCGATCGCTTTACCGAAGCGGGCGCGCCGCCGGTCGTCACCATCGTTATGGAAGGCGGTCTCATCCAAGACGTGTCCGTCTTAGGCGGGCGCGCCCGCGTCGTCGTTAAGGACTACGACACCGAGGGCATCAGCCCCGAGGACCATGACCTCCGCCGTGACGAGACCGGCGCGGAATCAACGCTTGCGGATTGGGGTGTCCTGTCGTGACGGTCCAATGCCAACGCGGATGCCGCAGGACGTGGCCGCGTGATTCGGTCTTGGAAGTCGCGTGCCCGACCTGCCTTGCGCAGGTCGGTCGGCGCTGCCGCAGGCCGTCCGGGTATTCATGCGATCCCCATGCGCCGCGCGACATCGCCGCCGACAAGGCGGGCCATTACGGACCCTGTCCGCTTGGTTTGTGCGGTCTTGAGAATGTCGCCAGACGCCGCGACCCGCAGCTTTCCCTGTTCGCCGGGGCGGCGTCATGACCGCCGCGTACCCCCAGATTGTCGCCAGCCTAGACCGGTTGGCACGACCTAAAACCGCCGATGACGGCGGCGAAACCGACCCCTCCCGAGCCTCCGGCAAGACGCGCCGGGAGGGGTCTTCACCCCTGCAAAAGAGAAGGAGCAGACTTATGCATCTCCAACATATCGAGCTTAACAAGCTGAAAGACGCCACCATCAACATGCGTCATGCCAAGACCGCGCCGGATGTCTCCGACATCCTGCCCAGCATCAGGTCGCGCGGCGTGCTGGTGCCACTTTTGGTCCGGCCCAATGGCGACGGCGAGAGCTTTGAAATCGTCGCCGGGCGGCGGCGCTATTTCGCGGCCAAGTCCGTGGCAGACGATGGCGGCGACATCGAACCCTTGCCCTGCGCCGTCATGGAGCCGGGCGACGACGCGGCGGCGCTCGAAGCCTCGATGCTCGAAAACCTCGCCCGGATCGATCCCGACGAGATGACGCAATATGAGACTTTCGTTCGCCTGACCAAGGCCGGAAAGTCCGTTGCCGACATCGCCGCGACCTTCGGGATCACCGAGTTGATGGTCAAGCGCCGCCTCGCGCTGGGCGAGCTTCTGCCCAAGATCAGGGAGGCCTACCACAACGAGGACATCGACGCCGAGACGATCCGACATCTGACCATGGCCACGAAACGCCAGCAGCGAGACTGGCTCAAGCTGTTCAACGATGTGGAAGAATACGCTCCGCGCGGCTACCAATTGAAGCAGTGGCTGTTCGGCGGCCAGCAGATCGCAACCGAGGTCGCGCTGTTCCCGCTCGACGCCTACAAGGGCCAGATCGTCTCCGATCTGTTTGGTGAGCAGAGCTACTTTGCGGATGCGGACCAGTTCTGGACCTTGCAGAACGAAGCCATCGCCGCCAAGCGCGATGCGCTTATCGAGGACGGCTGGTCCGAGATAGACATCCTCGAACCGGGCCAGCGCTTTCATTCCTTCGAGCATGAGAAGACCCCCAAGAAGGACGGCGGACGCGTCTACATCACCGTCTCTCATCGAGGCGAGGTCGAGGTCCATGAGGGCTGGCTGAGGGCCAAGGAGGCGAAGGCCAAGCGCCGGGCGAAGGTGGCGAAGGACGATCAGGGCACGGACGGTAAGCCTGCCCGGCCCGAGCTCACGAACCCGGCCCAGAACTACCTTGAGCTTCACCGTCACGCAGCGGTACGGCGCGCCCTGTTGAGGCATGCGGGCACGGCCCTTCGGCTCATGGTGGCCCACGCCATCGGCGGTTCTGCGCTATGGCAGACAAAGCCCGATCCGCAGACGACGCGGAAGGAAGAAACCGCCGTGAGCGTGGCGAAGTCGAAGGCCGAAAACGCCTTCGCCGAAGAGCGCAAGGCCGTTCTCAAGCTTCTCGGACTGCCCGCCCACGGTCATTCCGTGGTCCGCTCGAACGGTGACGACTACCGCGTGGTCGAGATGTTCGCGGCGCTCTTGAAGCTGTCCGACGACGACGTGATGCGCGTGCTCGCCTTCGTGATGGCCGAGACTTTGGAGGCCGGGACCGGCGTCGTCGAAGCGCTTGGAACGCATCTGACAGTCGATATGCACGACTACTGGCAGCCTGACGACGCGTTCTTTGACCTTCTCCGTGACAAGGCGGCGGTCAACGCCATGCTGCGCCATATCGGCGGCAAGGCGGTCGCCGACGCCAACGTGACGGCGACGACCAAGGTACAGAAGAAGATCATCCGCGACTTCATCACTGGCGACGGACGCAAGAAGGCCGAGGGGTGGCTGCCACATTACATGGCGTTCCCGTTCAAGAGTTACACCAAGGGCGGCGGTGGACGACTGAGCGACAATACGGCCCGCATCAAATCGCTCGTTTCCTGAAACCGGCGGGAGGCGGGAGCGGCCCTCTCACAAACCAAGAGGGCCGCGAGCGCGTCCCGGCGGATGGACGAACCTAAGAAGGCCCCGCGCCTGAAGGCGCGGGGCTGGTCGCGTCTGCGTTTGCGCGGCGTGGCGGCTCGATAGGTTCCGGCGGTTCGCGTCCACCGGCCCGCCCGAGATTGGCGTGGAAATCGACACGACGAACGCGGGGATCAGGTGAGCGAGCCTTTCAGACGCGGTGATCCTGCCGATCCGATTCCTGCCTCCACATACCGAGCCGGTCCACGGTTTTGAGGTCCAGATCGGGCTGCGCCTCGGTCCCCATGCCCCATGACAGAGAAAGAACGGAGACGCATGCAGCTCACCGCTGAGAGCGCGCTTCGAACGATTCCGGCCCGGTTGCGTCGTCACATATCCAAGCACCCGCGCCATCCCGTCTCTTGATTTGTAGCCGGCGAAACGCCCATTCGCCCTGCTTCTGCTCGATGGACCTATGGCGAACGCCGGTCGCCTGAAACCGCCGGTGCGCACTTTTTTCCCCGGCCTGCGGCCTCCTCGCGCACGACACTTCGTGTCCAAAAAAGTCCGCCCCGGCGGTCCTCCGCTTTGCTGCGGCCCTGTGGGTTCACGCGCCCGCCGCCCGCCATGGCCGGTCCCGCGTCAGCAGGGCGATAGGCGCCCCGCGACATCCAAATAGGAGACTGAAAGATGGCACAGGCACTTGGATATGTGACGAAGACCGAGACCGGCGGATACGAAGGCACGCTCTCGACGATGAGCCTCAAGAAGCGCATCCGCATCCTGCCCAACCGGGCGAAGGAGAGCGACGCGCAGCCCGACTTCCGAGTTTACACCGAGGACCGCGTGGAGATCGGCGGCGGCTGGAACCGGGTCGGCAAGAACAGCGGCAACCCTTACGTCTCGCTGACCTTCTCCGCCCCCGAGTTCGGCCCCTCGAAGATCTACGCCAACCTCGGCCGGGCCGCCGGACAGGACGATCCGGACGCCATGGCGATCCTCTGGAACCCGCGCGGCTAGCGGCGACTATCGCCCCCGCGCCATCCGGCGCGGGGGCTTCTTTCCGGCCCTCGGGCGGGGCCGGACTACACATGCATTTTAAGCAAATCGTCATGTTTATTAACGGATCGTTGACCGCCGCAGGCTATGGTTGAGTAACTGATTGGACCTGTGCCGCAGGTCGATGGCGTGGCGCCTGAGGCGTCCGGCGGAAGAAGGATGCACAACGAGAGAGGGGCTTGTTTGAGCACGCGGCGCTGACCGCACCGCCCGCCGTCGTCCTACGTGAAAGGAGAAGGCGATGGTGGTGTCTCAAAGCCTCTTTGCGCCCGGCGCGTCGCGCTTGAGCGACTATGACCATGTGCGGCTTTTGACCCGATCGCGCGTTGCCTGGGAGTATCTCCGGCGGAACCCGGAGTACCGAACCGACTAGTGTATCTCCGCGCCCGGGCGGCCCCGACCCATCTATTTGACCGACGGCACGGTCTTGCTCCGGGCGCGGCGGCGCTTCCTCCGCCCGCCGAGCGCGAGCTCGCAGCCGGCCA
>CAZVLI010000085.1:0-3998 GCA_964627965.1 uncultured Rhodospirillales bacterium | reverse complement strand
CGAAGCCTGGGGCCTTTATACATTTCGCCGATCCGGATCATGACGGCCTCGATGCCGAGGTCTTCTGGCGAACCGAGGACTATCGGCGCGTCGTCTCTGCCTATGTCCGCAATAGCGAGGATCGCGGGCTCGGCAGCGTCATTTCTCTCGGCGAAGTTCGGTGCCAGAAGACACTTTTGAAGACAGTCGACGGCGAGCAGCATCTTCTCTTGCGGGACCGACGGCGGGTGGCGCAGGTGCGATGTATCGGCGAGGACATCCGCGTCGATCCCTTCGCGCTCGAACTCGTGGTCGATCAATTCCCCGACGTGGACAGCCGCCAGCGGTTGATCCGACGGCTCGCGGACCTCTATCGGGACAAGCGTCGTGGCGGCCCGAAAGGAGAATGGACGGTCGAGGCAATGCGGCACCGTGACGCCTTGGCCGCGCTGGACCGGCGAATGGAGGGATATTCCTATCGCCAAATCGCGGTCTTTCTCAATGGTGAAAAGGCGGTCGGGGACGACTGGACCAGCCCCGACCAGACCATGAAAAACCGCGTCATCCGCAGCGTCAAACGCGGCGTCCGGATGATGACGGGCGACTATAGAGCGCTGCTCTCCTGACCGCTTGGAGGTCGAGCGTGGGAGTATCGTTCTGACGAAGGGCCGCCAACGATACTGCCGCAGAGGTGCAGGCTAGCTCATCCTTCCCCGGCATAGAGCAATTTCGCCGACGCCGGAGGAGCTATGACCGAGCATGATTTACAGGCGGCGCAGCAGGTGCCTTTCCTGACGACGCGGGAGGCGGCGCGTTTCCTGAAGCTGAAGCCCAATACGCTGGAGAAGATGCGCGTCTATGGCGGTGGGCCGCAGTACCGCAAGCACGGCCGTCATGTCCGCTATCACATCGACGACCTGATCGCCTGGTCGGACATGCGCAAGAAGGACTCGACCTCCGATGTCTGAGCCCTTCACGCGGGTCGAGATCGCTTTCTACCCGGAGCATTTGAACCATTGGCTTCGCTTCGGCGACCCAGACGAGCAGCACGATCTGGACCGGCGGCGCTCGCTCGCCCTGTTCAAACCGGGTCGCATCTTCGGCTATGTCCGCTGGCAGGCGAATGAATACGGCACGCAGGATTGGCGTTTCACCATCGTTCGAACGGCAGAACCGTCGCTGTTGTTGAGCCGCATTGAGGGCGTCACGCCGGGCGGTGAAGTGCTCCTGCTCGTGACCGGAAATGCCAAGGTCAAGCGGGCGCTGTTGCAGATCGACGCGCTGGAAGCGGCAGGGTTCGAGCCCGCTGAAGTGTCGCCATCATACTATCGCCATGTCCACAACCGGATAGCCGCCGGGCAGCCGGTCCGCGCCTATTCCATGGCCCAGCATGCGGCGTACTTGGCGGCGCGACAGGTGGCGTCGTGAAGTGCGCGCTTCTCTTTGGAACCGCAATTCCGGTGCTTACTTTGGCCGTCGCCTCGGTCGTCAGCCTGCCGAAAAAGCTGATCTACAACGCCTCGGAAAGCGCGTCCATCGGGTTCTACTGGCTCGATAATCGGCCCCTCGAACGCGGCGACTATGTCCTTGTCCGCGTGCCCGAACGGGTCCGAAACCTCGTTGAAGAACGCGGATATTTGCCCCCTGACGTGCCGCTTGTGAAGCGTGTTGTTGGACTGAACGGTGATCGAATTTGCCGTCAAAACGAGGCGATTTTGGTCGATGGTTTGGTAGTAGCCATCGCGAAACTGCGCGATGGAAAAGGCCGTAAAATGCCGGTTTGGCATGGCTGCCACATCCTGACTGAGCAAGCGGTCTTCTTGCTGCAAGACCATCCGCAATCCTTCGATGGTCGGTATTTCGGCCCAGTCGATAGAAGGCTCATCATCGGTCGGGCGACATGGCTGCGGCTCCCTTGGCGGAACCGTGAGCAAAGCTGATCCGGCGTGAGGAAGGAATTGAAGTGGGAGGAGAGGTCAAAGCGGCGGAGGGCAAGATAAAAGCAATGGCGTCAAAGACGCCCAATGCCCTGTCTGCACATCTTTTTTTTGGCGCCAAGGCGGTTTTGATGACTCCCCGTTTCGGCGCAACCTACTGAATCGAAATGAATATTCATGATGTTAGCTTGTTTCCATCGCTGTGAGCGCTGATCTCGTCCCCATGGCGACAGACAGCGAAGACCGTTTCAAACCGAAGCTCGGAAAGATCCGCTCCCGGGGCGACAAGAAGGCGAAGACCTATCTGCAGAGGGTACTGCATTCAGCCAGTCTTGCCGGGCCGGGGTTTCGACGTGGCGGCGGCTCGGCGTTCAGCGGAGCGCGGATCGGGCGCGGCGGCGGATGGGGCACGGGCGCGGCAGTCCGGCGCGGGCGGATCACCGGCCGGCGGCGCGTCATCGTCAAGACGCGATTGGTCAAGCTCCGGGGCCAGGGCATCGGAGCCGCGAAGGCGCATCTCAAATACATTCAGCGCGATGGCGTCACGCGCGACGGCGAGCCCGGCCGGCTCTATGATGCGGCAAGCGACACGGCGGACGGCAAGAAGTTCCTGGAACGCAGCGACGGCGACCGCCACCAGTTCCGCTTCATCGTCTCGCCGGAGGACGGGACCGAGCTCGACGACCTCAAGCCCTTCGTGCGCGACCTGATGGTCGGGATGGAGCGCGACCTCGACACGCGCCTGGACTGGGTGGCGGTGGATCACTTCAACACCGACAATCCCCACAGCCATATCGTGCTGCGCGGTAAGGACGAGCTTGGCAAGGACTTGGTGATCGCCCGCGACTACATTTCCCATGGCATCCGCGAGCGGGCGAGCGAGCTGTTGACTCTGGAGCTGGGACCGGTCAGCGAACAGCAAATCCAGCAGGGCTATGCGCGCGAAGTGGACCAGGAGCGCTTCACCCGTCTCGACCGCGAAATCTTGTCGCAAGCCCAAGGCGGCGTGGCCGATCTGCGCCGCGAGCCCAATGGGCGCTTCGCGCGTTTCAAGCACACGCTGAAGATCGGCCGTCTCCAGACGCTCGAACGGATGGGTCTCGCCGAGCCGGCCGGGGCAAAGCGCTGGCGGCTGGCGGCGGGGCTCGAGGCTTCATTGCGCAACATAGGAACGCGCGGCGACATCATCCGAACAATGCACCGCGAGATGCGCGCGGCGGGCGTGCACCGCGCAAGCGCCGATCATGCCATCTTCGATCCCTCGCCGCCTGACGCTCGCATCGTTGGGCGCGTCCTGGCGCGCGGGTTCTCCGACGAACTCAATGACCGGTACTATCTGATCGTCGACGGGACCGATGGGCGCTCGCACTATGCGGAGGTGGGCGAGCTTGTGGACCCCGGCGATTACGAACCGGGCGCGATCGTCGCCGTCGAAGGCAAAGCGGCAGAACCGCGCCGCGCGGACCGGACGATTGCGGAGGTCGCCGAGCAAAGCGGCGGCCTCTACAGCGAGGCGCTGCACCGCGCCGCCGATCCGCGCGCGTCGGCCGAGTATGTCCGCGCCCACGTTCGGCGGCTGGAGGCCATGCGCCGGACTGGCTTGGCCGAACGCTTCGCCGACGGCTCCTGGGCGATCCCCGAGGACTTCCTCGACAAAGCGCGTGCCTATGAAGAGCGCAATCGCATGCGGCAGCCAGCGCGACTCATACTGATGTCGAGCGTCACGCTAGAGCAGATGGTGGAGACCGAGGGCGCGACCTGGCTGGACCGCCAGCTTGTGGCGGAGCAACCCGAGCCGTTGCGCGCGCGGGCGTTCGGACGTGAGGCGGAAGACGCCATCGAGCGCCGGCGTCGCTGGCTGATGCAACAGGGACTCGCCAGGGAGGTCGACGGCCGGACCGTCTACCAGCGCAACCTCTTGGCCGAGCTCCGCCGCCGCGAGGTGAGCGCCGCCGCGGATCGGCTGTCGAAGGAGTTGGGCAAGCCGTTCGAGGCACCGCTCGACGGCGAGCGCATCGAGGGGGTGTATCGCCGGCCGCTCCGGCTGGCCAGCGGAAAGTTCGCCATCATCGAAAAGTCGAA
>CAZVLI010000084.1:0-9796 GCA_964627965.1 uncultured Rhodospirillales bacterium | reverse complement strand
TTCGGCGTGCCATCGTCGAGCAGCCGCGGCATGGCGAACAGGCCGAGTCCGCGCGTGCCGGGACCGGCGCCCTCAGGTCTTGCCAGCAGCATCGCCACGCTGGCATCGGCGTTGGAGCAGAACCACTTGTCGCCGTGGATGCGCCAGACCTCCCCGTCCTGCACTGCGACCGTGGTGGCGCGGCCGACGTCCGAACCGCCCTCCTTCTCGGTCATGAACTGCGCGCCCTGCCACAGCCGGTCCATGTCGGTGGTGGTCATGCGGTCGAAGAAGCGCGCCTTCAACTCGTCGTCGCCGTAGCGGCGGACCAGCATGGCACCGCTGTCGGTGACGTTGATCGGGCAGCCGAGGCCGAACTCGGCCTGGTTGAACAGGTAGGTGAAGGCGTGCTTCGCGGCGGCCGGAAACGGCCGGTGCCAGCCGAGCACGCCCGGCCGATGGCTCATCGCATGCATGCCGAAGGTGCCGTAGGCGACCTCTCCAGCTCGCGATAGGACGGGTGGTACTCGATCCACTGCAGGTCGCGCCCGAACCGGTCGCGCATGTGCAGCACCGGCGGGTGCCGGTCGGCGTCGGCGGCCCAGCGGTCCAGGTCATTCGCCGCCAGCCAGCCGAGCTGCTGCAGGTGCGGCTCCAGGTGCGCGCGCAGGTCCGGCGCCAGGTACAGGTCCAGCAGGTGGCGCAGCGACAGGTCGAGCGCGTAGAAATTCAGCCCGAAGGTATCGGGCGCGATGGCGCTGGCGCCGGTCGGCGCATCTTGCCGCAAGGCCATGACGGTTACTCCCAGGATTTCGGCGCGATGCTGGCGTTTTCGCGTGCCGTGGGCAAGTCGTCATCGCCTGCCGTGGGCAGATCGTCGCCCGGCCACATGACCAGCGCCACGGCGACGCACACCAGGACCAGCGCCGCCGCCTCGCGCCAGCCCAGCGGGTCGCCCAGCACGATGACGCCGCCGATCACGCCGACCACGGGCGAGGCCAGGCTGCCGATGCCGCAGACCACCGGCGCGAAAGTGCCGACGGCGACGAACCAGCAGGTGTAGCCGAGGCCCATGCCGATCGCCGACATCCAGGCCAGCATCACCCAGTTCACCGTCGGGATTTCGGTAATGTCGGTGCGCTGCAACGCCAGGCCCAGAAGCATCAGCGGCAGGCCGCCCAGCAGGAGTTGCCAGCCGCCGGACGCGATCGGGCTGATCGGCACGGGGTGGCGCTGCATCAGGATGGTGGCGATGCCGAAGATCGCCGCGCCGGACAGCGTCAGCAGCGCGCCCAGCGGCGCGTTGCGCATGTCCGACAGGTCCTGGCCCAGCAGGCAGACCAGCGCCGCCGCGCCCATCGCCAGCGCCACCGCCCGCCGCGGCGTCAGGCGCTGGCCGAGCCAGATCCGCTCGATCACCGCGATCCACAGCGGCGTGGTGTAGGCCAGGATGATGGCGCGGCCGACATTCATCAGTTGCACCCCGAACGTCGCGCAGAGCTGGAAGGCGGTGACATTCAGCAGCGCGAACAGCGTCAGCCAGCCGAGGTCGGCGCCGCCGATCCGCATCGGCTGGCGCCACAGGCCGCAGACCGCGAGCAGCAGCACACCCGCCGGCACCACCATCAGCGCGCGCAGGGTCACGGGGTCGATCTCGCGCAGGCTGAGCGCGACCAGCGGCCACTGCCCGCCCCAGGTGAACGCCACCGCGCCGAGGCACACCATGCCGAGCCAGCGATTTCGAGGCGCGGTCATAATCTTGTCATCGCAGTTGATTGTGACAGTCGCGTTGGATTGGATGGCGCCGCTTTGTTGTCGTGTTTCCCGCAAGGATGACCGCCTTGAAGCTCGTCGTCATCTACAACCCGGTGGCCGGGCGCCGCCGGCCCGGCTTCTTTGACGCCACGCTGTCGGCACTGCTGCGGCGCGGCTGCTCGATCGAGCTGCGTCAGACGACCGGGCCGGGCGACGCCACCCGGCTGGCCGATGCCGCGCGCGCGGAGGGCTTTGAGCGGATCGTCGTCGCCGGCGGTGACGGCACGATCAACGAGGTGGTGAACGGCCTGGCGCAGCCCGGCCCGGAGGCGCCGCCGCTGGCCGTGATCCCGCTCGGCACCGCCAATGTGCTCGCGCGCGAGCTCGGCTTGCCGGCCAAGCCGGAGGAACTGGCCCGCGTGATCGCCGAGGGCACCGCGCAGCCGGTGGCGCTGGGCCGCGCCGGCGGGCGGCACTTCACGCTGATGGCCGGGGCCGGCTTCGACGCCTGGGTGGTGAACTCGGTCGACAGCAAGCTCAAGGCGCGGCTCGGCAAGGGCGCCTACGTCCTGATGAGCCTGTGGCACATCCTGACCTACCGGCGCCGCCTCTACGCCGTGGACATCGACGGCCAGCCGTACATGGCCGCTTCGGTCGTGGCGACCAACGCGCGGCACTATGGCGGCCCGTTCGTGATCGCGCCGGATGCCGACCTCGGCGCGCCCAGCCTGCAGGTCTGCCTGTTCGAGCGTGCCGGGCGTTGGCACGCCATCCGCTACTCGCTGGCGCTGGTCACCGGGCGGCTGGCGAAGCTACCGGACGTGCGTCTGGTCGAGGGACATCGGATCAGGGTCAGCGGGCGCAACGCCGGCGAGCCGGTGCAACTCGACGGCGACATCCTGGCCGAACTGCAGTGCGAGATCGCGGTGCGTCGCGACGCGCTGCGCCTGGTTTATCCGCGCTTCGCCGCGCCGGATGTTACAGTGGCGCCGCAAGAGGAGACCATCCGCCGCGCCGAGGGCTGAATGCCGAAACGTCCCGCACCGAACGCCGAGATCGCCGCCATCAAGGGGCTGCACCTCTATCACGCAGGTCCGTCGCATGCGAGCCAGACCGTCCGACAGGGCTTGGCCGAGAAAGGCCTGGAGTGGACCGGCACGCTGGTCGACCTCGGCAAGTGGGAGCACGCGTCGGACTGGTTCCAGGAACTAAACCCGGACGGCTACGTGCCGGTGCTGGTGCACGACGGCGAGGTGTGGACCGAGTCGATCGACATCCTCCTGCATCTGGAGAAAGCGTTCCCCGAGCCGGCGCTGGCCGGTCCGCGCGACGAGCACTGGATCGAACTCACCGAGACCGCGCACGTCCCGTGCCGCATCGTGAGTCACAATTTCCTGTTCCGCGAGCGGCGCATGCTGGACGAGGCCGGGCTGGCTGACCTCGCGAGCAAGCACCACAACCCGGAGCTGATCGCGTTCATGACCGAGCACCGGCGCGGCTTCTCGTTCCCGCGCGTGCGCGACGCGGTGCACAAGATCGATCAGGTCTACAGCGAGGCCGAGGCGGCGCTGGCCAACGCGCCGTGGCTCGGCCCAGGCCGGCCGGGGCTGGCGGACTTCCCAGTCGCCACACTGGTCCACCGGCTGAACTACGCCCAGTTCCCGATGGCCGAGGAATACCCCTGCGTCGCGGAATGGTTCGAGCGCATCTCCGCACGGCCGCAGTTCCAGCAGGCGGTGGTCGAACCGGAGGGCGATCGGTTCAAGGTGCTGCTCCGGGGCTGACGCGCCTGCTACCATGCCGCCCGCAAGACAAGTGGGAGGCAGGGCATGCGGCTGATCGACTTCTTCGACAAGGGCGCGGAGGCGTATCCGGACCGCGTATTCCTGACCGACGCGCACGGCAGCTACACCTACGCCGAGGCGCGCGATGCCAGCCATCGCATCGCCAACGCCCTGATCGCCGACGGCTGCACGCCAGGCACGCGGGTGGCGATCTACGCCCACAACGACGCGCGCAACTTTCTCGTGCTGCTGGGTGTGTTCCGGGCCGGCACGGTGTGGACCTTCCTCAACGCCCGCAACGCCGCCGCCGACAATGCCTACATCCTCGACAACACCGGCACACAGTTCCTGTTCTACCACTCCGACTTCGCCGAGGCGGTCGACACGGTACGCGAGGCCTGCCCCGGCCTACGAAAGACCGTCTGCCTGGACCGCGAGGACGAGGGCGCGCCGGCGTTCCTGGACTGGGCGGCGGCAGCCAGCGACACGCCCGTCGACGTACCGCGTAATCCGGAGGACCTGGCGGTGATGGCGACCTCGGGCGGCACCACCGGCCGGCCGAAGGGCATCGAGCTTTCGAACCGCGTGTTCATGGCGATGGCCGCGACATATGACGCCCAGGTGCCGACCAGGAAACCACCGGTGCATCTCGTAGCGGCGCCGATGTCGCACGCCGCCGGCGTGGTGATGACGGTCTTGATGGCGCGCGGCTGTACAAACGTGATCTTGCCCGGCTTCGAAGCCGTCAAGGTCATGGAGACGATCCAGGAACACAAGGTGACGGTGTTGTTCCTGCCGCCTACGGCGATCTACATGATGCTCGCGCACGGCGAGGTACAGAGATACGACTACAGCTCGCTGGAGTACTTCATGTACGCGGCGGCGCCGATGTCGGTGGATAAGCTGCGTCAGGCCTGGGACGTGTTCGGGCCGGTGATGACGCAGAGTTACGGCCAGGCGGAAGCGCCGATGATCGCCACCTACTTCAGTCCCGAGCAACACGCCGAGGCGCTGGCCGATCCGAAGCTGGCGCACCGGCTGGCGGGCTGCGGCTACGAGACCGCCTACACACGGCTGGCGATCATGGACGACGACGGCAATCTGCTACCCGATGGCGAGACAGGCGAGATCGTCTGCCGCGGCAGCCTGGTGATGACGCGCTATCACAACAACGAGGAAGCGTCGGCGGAAGCCTCGGCCTTCGGGTGGCACCACACAGGCGACGTCGGCATGCGCGACGCCGACGGCATGGTCTACATCGTCGACCGCAAGAAGGACATGATCATCTCCGGCGGCTTCAACATCTACCCGTCCGAGATCGAGCAGGTGGTGTGGAGCCACCCGGCGGTGCAGGACGCCGCCGTCGTGGGCACGCCGGACGACAAGTGGGGCGAGGCCGTCACCGCCGTGGTGCTGCTGAAGCCGGGCATGAACGCCGACGAGGCCGATATTCAGAAGCTCTGCCGCGAGCAACTCGGCAGCATGAAGACGCCGAAGCGGGTCGAGTTCTGGCCCGACCTGCCGCGCAGCGCCGTCGGCAAGGTGCTGAAGCGCGACATCCGAGACAAGTTCTGGGAAGGCCACGGCCGTCGGGTGTAGTGCCGACGTCAGAGACCTCCGCGATAGAGCTTGATGATGTCGCGGTCGGGTATCGGCGTCGCGCGCCGCCGGCCCCAGAAATAGACGCCCGATGCCACATCCAGCGCGGCGACGTTGCGGCGCGTGAAGATGTCGAGGCAACCGATCAGCGGATGCAGGAGCACGCCGAACAGGCCGAGGGCCGAGCGCAGGCGCCCGCGACGGCCGGTCGCCCGCAAGGTCTCGGCAACGATCTTCGCGACCGACGACCAGGATCCGAGCGCCATGCCGCTCTCGATGTCATCGAAACAGCGGAAGAGGCGCCGGTGCCCGAGATAGGTGAAGCGGGTGAAGTCGTGCGCGCCGTTGTGCACCGGCTGCAGGAAGGGCGTCACCGCGTAGACGACGCCGTCATCGGCGAGCACGCGGTGGATCTCGCTGACCACGCGGTAGGGGTCGACGACGTGTTCCAGTACCGAGATCGCCAGCACGGCGTCGAAGCTGCCATCCTCGAACGGCAGGTCGTGGGCGTCGCAGATGTACTGCGTCCGATTACCGAAGGCGACGTCGGTGTAGACGAACTCGCCCCGATTGTCGTCGGCGCCGGCGTAGCTGGTGTCGCCCGCACCGATGACCAGGATGCGCGGGTGCTCGCTCTCGTCGAGCAATCGCTGCACGGCGGTCTCGGCATCGGTGTGCACCGGCCGTACGTGGACGCCGCGCATGAAGCGGATGAAGCGGCGGTAGAGCCCGCGCAGGCCCGGCTTGCGGTCCGAGACACCGCCGTAGGTGCCGCCCTGATAGCTCGGTGCCGAGCGGAAGTCGTCGATGGCGAAGACGGAGTTGGCGTCGTTGATCAGGACCGGCACGCCGTCGATGACCGGATAGGCTTTCTCGCAGCCGGCGCAGTGATAGGCATCGGCGTCTCGCCGAAGATCGGCGCGGCAGGCCGGACAGATCAGATCCATCGATCCTCCCCCTGACCGATTGCGGCGTCGACGCCCGGGCGCGGCTGGGCCATTCCCCGCTTGCGCGGGCCGGTGCGACTGGACGTGAAGCGCTCTATCACCGCTTGTTCGGCCGGGCAACCGCGGCGACGGTTACGCCGGGCGACAGAATCGGCCATCCTGGCGTCGCGGGGGATTGAAGACAAAGGGGAGGTGTTCGAGGTGGATGCCGTGACCAAGATCGAAGAGCTGAGCGAGCAGGTCATGCTGCTGGCCACGACCTACGGCATGAGCGTGATCGGCGCGATCATCACGCTCATCGTCGGCTGGATGGTCGCCGGCTGGCTGCACCGCACGATGCTGCGCTGGCTGTCGAAGACCGACAAGATCGACGCCACGCTGCGGCCGTTCCTGGCCAGCCTGGTGAAGTACCTGGTCCTGGTCATCACCGTGCTGGCCATGCTGGATCAGTTCGGCGTGCAGACCGCCAGCCTGATCGCGGTGCTCGGTGCCGCCGGTCTCGCCGTCGGCCTCGCCCTGCAGGGCACGCTGTCGAATGTCGCGGCCGGCGTGATGCTGCTGATCTTCCGGCCGTTCAAGGTCGGCGATTTCGTCGATGCCGGCGGCGTTGCCGGCACCGTGAAGGCGATCAACCTCTTCACCACCGACTTCGACACGCCGGACAATGTCCGCATCATCGCGCCGAACAGCCAGCTCTGGGGTGGGGCGGTGAAGAACTTCTCGCACAACCCGACCCGGCGCGTGGACTACGTCTTCGGCATCGCCTACGAGGACGACATCGGCAAGGCGATGGGGCTGATCGGCGAGGAGATCGGCAAGGACTCCCGCGCGCACGGCGACCCGGCGCCGTTCATGGCCGTCAGCGAGCTGGCCGACAGTTCGGTCAACATCGTGGTCCGCATCTGGTGCAATGCCGGCGACTACTGGGGCCTGAAGTTCGACCTTACCCGCGCGGTGAAGGAGCGTTTCGACGCCGACGGCATCACCATTCCGTATCCGCAACGCGTGGTGCACCGTCCCGCCGACGCCGCGGAGTAGGTCATGGCCGGGGGGCCGACCACCGACGATCGCTGGGAGAGGTTCGTCGCGTCCGTCACCTTCGGCGGCGGGCGCCCCCTCGCCGCGCTGGTGCTGGCGATTTGGCTCGCCATCGCCTACGGCGATCCGGCGGCCCTGACCCGGCTGCGGACGCTGGCCTTCGATCTCTACCAGGTGATGTCGCCGCGCGAGCCCGAGGGGTTTCCGGCCAAGGTGGTGGCGATCGACGAGGCCAGCCTGCAGACCTACGGGCAATGGCCCTGGCCGCGCACGCTGATGGCGCGGCTGATCGACAAGATCGCGGCGGCGGAGCCGGCGGCCATCGGCTTCGACGTGATCTTCCCTGAGGTCGACCCCTATTCGCCGGCGCAACTGGCGCAGGTGTTGCCGCAGCTGGACGCCGCGCTGGCGACGCGGCTGGCCAACTACCCCAGCAACGACGCGATCCTCGCCGACGCCTTCCGCCGGTATGGCCGTGTCGTGCTAGCCAAGGCGGGCGTCTTCGAGGCGGAGGCGCTGGACCTGCGCGCCACCTTCGGGGCGCCGCCGGTGGTGCGTCAGGTCGGACCGCCGGCCGATCACCTGCTGACCGACTACGAGCGCGTGCAGCGGTCGATCGATGTGCTGGAGCGGGCCGCCGGCGGCTGGGGCTCGATCGTGCGCCCGCCCGACGACGACGGCGTGGTGCGCCGCCTGCCGGCGGTGGTGAAGATCGCCGGCAACGTGGTCCCCGGCCTGAGCCTGGAGATGATCCGCGTGCTGCAAGGCAGTCCACTGACCACGCTGGTCAGCGACGAGCGCGGCTATGTCGGCATCGATCCCGGCAACTTCCCGACCCGTATCGACCGCGACGGGCACCTCACCCTGCACCATTCGCGACACCTCGCGGAGCGCTTCGTCTCGGCCAAGACGGTGCTGGAGTCCGACACCCCGATCGAGGAGCTGAACCGCCGGATGGTGATCATTGGCGCCACCGCCATCGGTCTGCACGACCTGGTGGTGACGCCGCTGGAGCCGCGCATGCCTGGCGTCGAAATCCACATCCAGGCGCTGGAGTCGCTGATCGACGACAACTTCCTGGTCCGGCCGGACTGGGTGCGTTGGGCCGAGCTCAGCGCGACGCTGTTCGGCGGCCTGCTGCTGCTATGGCTGGTGCCGGCGCTGCGACCGGGTGCCAGCTTCGCGCCGCTGGTGCTGATCTGGGCGGCCCTTGCGACCGCGGCGTGGGGCCTGTTCACCACACAGCGGGTCCTGTTCGACCCGACGGCGCCGGCGATCGGCACCGGGATCACCTTCGTCGCCATGCTCGCCATGACGCTGATCCTCGCCGAACAACGTCGGCGCGAGATCCAGGCCGAACTGGAACGCGAGCAACGCGCGGCGCAGATCCTCCAGGGTGAGCTCAACGCGGCGCGCGACATCCAGATGGGCATCCTGCCCGATCCCGGCGCCGCCGACCTCCCAACCTCGGTCGACCTCGACGCGCGGCTGGTGCCGGCGCGGACCGTGGGCGGCGACCTCTACGACTTCTTCATGATCGACGAGCGCCGGCTGTTCTTCCACATCGGCGACGTGACCGGCAAAGGCGTCGACGCGGCGCTGTTCATGGCGCTGTCGAAGGCGCTGTGCAAGTCGGTGGTGCTGCGCCACGAGGGCGCCATGGACCGGATCATGGCCGAGGCCAATCGCGAGATCGCGCGCAAGAACATCGCCGACATGATGGTGACGATGTTCGCCGGCATTCTCGACCTGGAGAGCGGCAGTATCGAGTTCTGCAACGCCGGCCACGAGGCGCCATACCGGCTGCGCCCCGACGGCGAGCCGGTGGAGATCGAAAGCGTCGGCGGACCACCGCTCTGCGCGCTGGACGAGTTCGACTACCCGCTGGAGCGCACCGAACTTGGTCCGGGCGAGATGCTGGTGCTCTACACCGACGGCGTCACCGACGCGGTCAACCCGGCCGACGAACTGTTCGGGCGCAAGCGACTGGCCGAGCTGTTCGGGTCGATGACCCCGCAGGCGGGCGCCAGCACCAACCTGCAGCGGCTCTACGACACCGTGGACGGCTTCGTTGCCGGCGCCGATGCGGCCGACGACATCACCGTTGTGGTGCTGCGCCGGACCGCTTCGACCTAGCCTCTAGCGGACGACGATCTCGGCGCGGCGGTTGCCGGGCTCCGGGACACCGTCATCGGTCGGGATCGCCGGCTCGCGTTCGCCACGGCCCTGGGCCAGGATCCGGCTCGCCTTGATGCCGCGCTGGGCCAGAAAGTCGCCGACGAAGCTCGCGATGGCCTCGGCGCGGCGCTTGCCGAGCAGATCGTTGGCCGGCACCGTGCCCTCGCGGTCGGTATGGCCGATGACCACCACCTCCGGCGACTTGCGGCGCTCGAGATCGGCGGCGATCTCGTCGAGCGTCGCCTTCGATTCCGGCGTCAGCTCGGCCTTACCTTCCAGGAAGTACAGGGTGAACGAGCGCGGCGGGATCGGCTGCGCCTTCAGCGCGTCGGCGAACAGGTCGTCGAGCTCCTCGTCGGAGATGTCCACGCTACGCGTGAAGCCGTCTCGCACCTCCAGCGCCGCGCGGTCACTGTCCAGCACCTGCGCCGGACCGCCGCCGGCACCGGCGACCGCCAGCTCGCCGAGCTTGCCGTCGTCGTCTGGCAACAGCACGAAGACGTCGCCCTTCAGGAC